>CAIQPA010000401.1 GCA_903873545.1 uncultured delta proteobacterium | reverse complement strand
GAATCTGGCTCAGACACGCGCCCAGTCCAGCCGCCGAAGCCCACGCTCCCGCTGCTGCGCCGCCGCGCCTACCAGGCCGAAGCCGAGCCCAAAGAAGAGCAGGAAGGGAAGGGCGGTATAGGCGCCACGCCCCTCCAGCATCGCAGCCCCTGCGCCCGCAATCAGCCAGAGGCTCAGCGCCAGCTCTCCCCCGCCGGCACGCCGTCGCGGAAGCGCGTAGGCCTTTGCCGCAACCGCCGCCGCCGCCGAGAACTTGGGCGTCCGCACAAAGGCAGACCGCCTGCCCGCCAGCGCCTCGACCACCGCGCGCGACTTCTGCACGCTCATCCCCACATCGAGCGCCATCGCCAGAGGCAGCTGCCAGAGCAGCCCTGCAAGCGGCCTGCCTGCCCGCCGCGCCGCCGTCCCGTAGAAGACCAGCAGCGAGCCGCCGCCCGCTGCCAGCAGCGCAACATCCACCATCCAGAGCCAGTCCCATCCACCAGCGGCGCGCAACCAGACGGCCGCCGGCATCAGCAGCGCAAGCAGCACCGTCAGCAGGTAGCAGAGGTTCGACGTCAGATGCACCGCCGCCTCCCGCCACACCGCAAACGGCAGCCGCGCCCGCACGATGGGCCGCCAGAGCTTCAGCAGCGTCTCCACGCTCCCCTTGGCCCACCGCTGCTGCTGCGACACAAACCCACCCAGGTCAGAGGGCACCTCCGCGGGCACCGTCACCCCGTCAAGGTAACGGAACCTCCATCCTTTGAGCTGCGCCCTGTAGCTCAGGTCGAGGTCCTCCGTCAGCGTGTCGCCCTGCCAGCCACCCGCCTCCGCGATCGCCTCCCTCCGCCACATCCCCGCCGTCCCGTTGAAGTTGAAGAAGCGCCCCGTTGCCGATCGCGCTGCCTGCTCCACCGCAAAATGACCATCCAGCAGCACACCTTGAAGCTGCGTCAACCACGACTCGCCCAGATTCATGTGCTCCCAGCGCGCCTGCACCATGCCCACCTTGGCATCGTCAAACCCCCGCAAGACCTCGTGCAGGAAGGCCGGCCCGGGGACAAAGTCGGCGTCAAAAATCGCAATGAAGGCGCCCGTCGCAACCTCCGTGCCCTGCGCCAGCGCCCCGGCCTTGTAGCCCGTCCGCTCGCCACGGCGCAGCACCCGAATCGCCAACCCCTCCGCCCGAAGCTCCTCCGCGACCCGATCCACAATCTCCGCCGTCGCATCCGTCGAGTCGTCCAGCACCTGCACCTCGAGCAGCTCCCGCGGGTAGTCCAGCGCCGCCACCGAGCGCAGCAGCCGCTCCGCCACAAACTGCTCGTTGTAGAGCGGAAGCTGCACCGTCACCCGCGGCAGCTCCCCCGTCCACGCCCGCCGCCCCACCGCAGGCTCCCGACCCAGCAGCAGCAGGCTCAGCCAGAGCCGGTGCGCCGCATAGGCGACCAGCAGCGTCAGCGTTACATAGTAAAGGGCCAGCACAATCATCGGCGGGTCGCCAGGGCTGCAGGTCGAGGGCCGCTGCGTTACCGCACCCCCGCCGCGCCGGTCAATCCGAAGCGCTCGCCCAGACGCCTGTTGACACCGCACCCTCGACCCACCAATCGGCGCAAATGCTCCTGCCGCTCCTCAAAAGCCTGCGACCACATCAGTGGATCAAGAACGCCTTCGTCCTCGCGCCGCTGGTATTCGGCCACAAGCTCACAGACCCTGAACTCCTCGTCCGCGGCCTCGCCGCCGCCCTCATCTTCTCGCTCCTCTCCGGCTCCGTCTATCTCCTCAACGACCTCGCAGACATCGACAAGGACCGCGCCCATCCTCTCAAGCGCCACCGTCCTATCCCTTCCGGGGCCCTCCCCGAACCCGTCGCCCGCCTCGCAAGCCGTCTCATCGCCTTCGCCGCGCTCACGGCCGCCGCCGCCCTCGACCTCCGCTTCGGACTCGTCGCTGCCCTCTACTGGCTCCTCAACGTCGCCTACTCCCGCGGCCTCAAGCACACCGCCTTCGTCGACGTCGGCATCATCGCCCTAGGCTTCCTCTTCCGTATTCTCGCCGGCGGATACGCCATCGATGTTCCCGTCTCCGTCTGGCTCGCCGGCTGCACCTTCCTGCTCGCCCTCTACCTCGGCCTCGGCAAACGCCTCCATGAGCTCATCACCGCAGGAGAGGAGGGCGCAAAGCAGCGCGACTCCCTCAAGCGCTACAGCGAGGCCGGCACCAAGCGGGTCATGGCCATCGTCGCACTCAGCACCGTCGCCGCCTACGCAGGCTACTGCTTCTCACCGGCGACGGCCGAGATGTTCAAGACGGGACTCCTCCCCTGGACCATTCCGAGCTGCATCATTGGCGTGGCCCGCTTCTACGAGCTCGCCACCAGGGATGACCGCCTCGCCAGCCCCACCGAGCAGATCGTCCGCGACCTGCCCTTTGTCGCCAACTTCGCGCTCTGGAGCGGCCTCTTCCTCTGGATGATCTACCGCTGAACCTGCTGCCCGTTTTTTGCCTCCGCGATCGGTTGGCGTAAGCAGTCGGAACTCCTCTCCGACAGAGCTTTCTGCATGACCCTCGCCTCCGAAGAATCCTGGCTCGCACGCGCACGACGCAGCGCCCTCCGCCGCGCTGCCGACCGTGGCCCCCTCCTCAGCCTCGAGATGCTCCCGCCCCACGCCTCGCTCCGGCGCTACGCACGGGCCGGCTTCGACGGCCTCACCGAGGTCGTGATGCTGCTCCCGCCGCCAGGCGCTGCTCCCGAAGAGGCCGGCTCGACCGCCGTCTCCAAGGCCTCCGACGAACCCTTCCTCGAGCTCCAGCGCTGGTTCCTCGCGATGGGTGTCCGCGTCCCCGCGCTCTTCGATGTCGATGACGAAGAGGGCACCATCTGGCTCGAAGATGTCGGCCACACCGACTTCGATGCCCACCTCCAGGCCACAGGCGACCTGCGCACCGGCTACCTCACGGCGCTCGCCACGCTCGGACAACTCCAGCAGGCGACCGCGGCGGCAACCTCGCTCCCACACCTCGTGAGCAGCCGCTCCTTCGACGCAGCCCTCCTCCGCTGGGAGCTCGACCACTACCGCGAGTGGCGCCTCGAGCAGGAGCTAGGCCTCACCCTCGCTGCCGACCTACGCGCCCGGCTGGACGCCGCCTTCGACGACCTCGTCGCCAAGGTCGCAGCCATCCCCACCGCCGTCATGCACCGCGACTTCCAGAGCCACAACCTCATGGTGCTCGGCGACGAACTCGTTGTCCTCGACTTCCAGGACGCCATGACCGGCCCCGTCGTCTACGATGCCGTCGCGCTGCTGCGAGACAGCTATGTCGAGATCCCCTCCGACCTCCTCACCGATCTCGTCAGCCACTATGCCCGTCAGGCGGCCGGCCTGCCCGCCCTCGCAGGCCACGACGCAGCCACCATCGAACGCTGGTTTTTTCTTCAAACAGTACAACGCAAACTTAAGGATTCAGGAAGGTTTGTCTTCATCGATAGGGTGAAGAAAAATCCGAACTTCCTCCCCTTCATCCCCTCCAGCCTCCGCTACGTGAAGGATGCTCTCGCCCGGCTCCCCGAACTCGCTGAGCTTGCAGCAGTCCTGGCACAGGTCGACCCGGCCCTTCGGACCGAGTCATGAGCGCCCCCTTCTCCGGCATGGTCCTCTGCGCCGGCCTGGGCAACCGGCTGCGCCCCCTCACCGACGCAATCCCCAAACCGCTCATCCCGCTCCTCGACATCCCGCTCGCCGAGCAGGCCTTTGCCGCACTGAGCGCGGCAGGCGTCAGCGCGATTGCCGTCAACACCCATCACCTCCCGGAACAGATGTCCGAGGCCGCCCGCAGCTGGGCAGAACGCTACGGCAACATCCCGCTCACCCTCTCCCACGAGCCGCTGCTGCTGGGTACCGGCGCCGGCGCAAAGCGCCTCTATGAGGCGCTCGGACGCCCAGACCACCCTATCCTTCTCCACAATGGTGATGTGGTCCTCAGCGCCCCCATCGCCGAGCTCCTGCGCCACCATCGCGCCTCGGGCGCAGCAGCCACCCTCCTCACCGTCCCCGCCATCCCAGGCGAGGGCGAAGTCTGGGTCGATGCCGATGGCGGTCGCATCACCACCCTACCGGGCCGCACCAGTACCGTCCTCGGCCCCGAGACCCTGCCAGACCGTCGCGTCTCCTACGCAGGCGTCTGCCTGCTCGAACCCTGGGTCATCGACCTCCTTCCAGACCAACCCTCCTGCCTCATCCGCGAGGGCATCGCCATCGCGCTGGAGCAGGGCGCCACCATCTCCGCCCTCCACCACGAGGGCTTCTGGGCCGACGTCGGAACCCCGCTCCGCTTCCTGCAGGCCACCTGGCAGCTCCTCAAACTGGGCCGCGACGGTTGGCCGCTGCCGGCCAAGGCACCCGACGGAGACTTTGTCGCCGCAGAGACCACGCTCCCCTGCCAGGGCGTGGTTGTTGCAGGCCCTGCCTTCATCTCCGCCGCCGCCACCCTCGACAGCACCGCTGCTGTGGGCCCCTATGCGGTCGTAGGCGCCGGCTGCACGGTTCCCGCAGGCGCCCATGTCGCAGAGAGCGTGCTGGCCTACGGTGCCGTCGCTGAGCAGGAGCAGACCCGCCGCATCCTCATCGGCTCCACGTTGGTCCGCACCGGCTAGCGGGGCAGGGCGGGGTCAACCCCCGGGGATCAGCCGGATGATAACCGCGGTGATGTTGTCCACGCCGCCACCCCGGTTGGCCGCAGCAATGAGGCGCGAGCAGAGCCCCTCCACATCGTCCTGGTCGGTCGACAGGATGGCTGCAATCTCCGCATCCGTGACCATGCCCGAGAGGCCGTCCGAGCAGAGCAGGTAGATGTCGCCCTCTTCAGGGACGTCGGTCCGCACATCCACCTGCACATTTTCCTTCATGCCCAGCGCGCGGACGATGACGTTCTTGTGCGGGAAGTTGGCAATCTCCTCCTCGGAGAGCTTCTTCACCTTCATGAAGTCGTTGAGGAGCGAATGGTCCTCGGTCACCTGCGTGAGCTGTCCGCGCCTCCACCGATAGACGCGCGAGTCGCCCACGTGGCCGATCACAACACCGCCATCCACAAGGACACAGGCGACGAGCGTTGTGCCCATCCCCTTCTTTCCCTCGGTGGCAGCCTCGTGGATGCGCCGGTTCGCCAGCATGATGCCGGAGGCGAGCCGGTTCTCCTCGTAGGAGATCCCCTTGTCCATCCGATAGGGCCAGGTCAGGTCCTCGTCGGCATCCGAGTCGGCAAAGAACTTCGCTACCGTCTCCACTGCGATGCGCGACGCGACCTCGCCGGAGCTATGGCCACCCATGCCGTCCGCCACCATGTAGAGGTTCTGCTCTGCCATGAGGAAGAAGCTGTCTTCGTTGTGGTCACGCTTGAGACCGACGTCGGTCGCACCGGAGAATTGAACCTTCATGGCGTGCTGCTCCTACGGAATAACCAGCTCGAGAACGGGCCCCATCGAGAGGGAGATCCGATCTGCCACATAAAGGTCGCCATCGACCGTGTAGTCAAACTTTCTTGGCAGATGGAGATCAAGCCGCTGCGGAAGTCGCTCTTCGAAGCCACGCATCGTCATGGGGCCCGCGCGCCAGATGGCGGGCAGGGCGGTCACGATAGAGAGCAAAGGTCCTTCGAGAGCCAGCGCGCAGAATCGGTCGGTTTGGCGCCCCGCGCTCGTGAACGGGGAGAGACCAAGGCCTACCTGCTCGGTGGTTGCGCACATAAGGCAGAACAAGTCTTTGTCTATCCAATGTTCTCCATCAATCTCAATTGTATGGCGTTCTTTGTCGGACAGCTTTTCGAAAAGAGGCCCCTGAACCGCCACGGATGCGCATACCTTCGCCGCCATCCACGCCGCCGTCCACGGCGAGGTCGCTCCCTCCGCGTAGTAGGCCTTGAGGAAGTTGGCCATCAGCCCCGTCCCGAAGATGAACCCAAGGCGCTCAATCTCCCCATCCGTCACGCGCAGCATCGCGCGACGGGTCACCTTCAGCTCAGACCCTGCAGCCACGGCCGCGCAAAGCGTGCCGAGGATGCTCATCGGCGTCCCACGGATCCCGAGGCTGTCCGTCACGTTGTTCATCGTGCCGCCCCGAAGCAGGCAGATGCGTGGCAGGGGGCGCTCTTCGCTCACCTCGCCAAAGGCCGTGAGTACCTGGTGGTTGGTCCCGTCACCGCCGTTGATGGCGAGGTAGCGGTAGCCGCGCTCCAAGACCGCGCGGGCCTCTCGACGCAGTGCCAACATATCCTCCGGCTCGAAGAAGTCCGCCTGCTCTCCGTAGGCCTCCTTCAGCCCCGCGAGGAGGTCGGGCCGCAGCCGGTTCTGGCGTGACCGGCGGTTCGAAAAGACGGCGATCTGCTTGCTCACGCTGCATCTCCGTCCGTCAGACGCCTGCCGTCTGCTGTCAACGAGATTCCAAATCGTTGACGCAGCGGGTCAAGGGTTCGGCGTGGCCATCCGACAACCGTCACCCCTACCCAATTTTGCCCACCTCTGCCTTGATTTTGACACGGTGCCCCACTATCGGTTGCCCCGTTCCTCGCTGGACGGCCCACGTACAACCCCCCAGGCCGTTGATACGGTGTACGCGCTAGTATCAGGCGCTCCAGCGAGGGACCTTTTTTCACGCATTCCGTCATCTTGGCCCTAGGTCAGGACTGAGGGTTCTTGAGGTCCTGCAGGATCATCTTCACCACGCTCTTGAGCGTGTCGAAGACGCCCTGCCCCTCGGGGTGGCCAGCCGCCGCTTCGAAGTCCGGTGCGCCCATGGGGTTGAACTCCGCACGAAGCTCCTCGACCGTATTGATGTTCGGCAAATCCCGCTTGTTGTACTGCACGACGAAGGGGAGCTTCGTGATGTCGTAGCCATAGGCAGCCAGGTTCTCTTTCAGGTCGTCCATCGAGATCTGGTTCGCCTCGAACCGCTCTCGCTGGCTGTCCGCAACAAAGACCACGCCGTCTGCTCCCTTCATGATCAACCGGCGCGAGGCCGAGTAGAAGAGCTGTCCGGGCACCGTGTAGAGGTGGAGCCGCGTCTTGAAGCCACGAATGGGCGGCAGGCTCAGCGGCAGGAAGTCGAAGAAGAGCGTCCGCTCGGCCTTCGTCTCGAGGCTGATCAGCTTGCCGCGCGCATCGGGATTGGTCGAGCCGTAGATGAACTTGATGTTGGTCGTCTTCCCGCAGAGTCCCGGACCGTAATAGACGATCTTCAGGATGATTTCTCGGCTGGAGTAGTTGATGAAAGACATGGTTCCTCGTTCGTCGCTGCGGTCGGTTCAGGGGCGGGGCGCGGGTGGCCTGCTTAGAATCCGTCTCCGAAGAGGTTGTCGATATCGTCGTCGGTGATCTCGTCAAAGAGCCCCGCACCCTTGGGGGCAGGAAGCCGGCGCCTATCCTCCATCGCAACGAAGGCCTCCTGCAGCCGCTCTGTTGTCTTCTTCACCCGCAGGCGCACCAGACCGAGGCTCGAGCGCTGATCGAAGATGACCGTCAGGATGAAATCCTCGCCCGCCAATGAGATGTGCAGGTGGTCTCGCTTGCCCTCGTGAAAGTGAACCGGGAACTCCGGCTCGCCGAGCAGCTTGGCGAGGCTTGATGTGGCGGCTGTAGTACCGGCCACCAGGCTCGCGAGGCTGGTCACATCAATCTCGGCGATCTCGCCGATGGAAACGATGACCTGACCGTTCCGGTCGAGCAGGAAGATGGCCTTGGCCAACGCCTCTCGGAGCAGCCGCTGGCAGATCTCCGCCAGCTGTTTCTGCTCGTCTTCGTAGATGACACTCTGAGCGTTCATGGGGTTGCTCGCGGCTGTAAGTCAGACCTCTTGAGATCTCTATCTAGCCGACTCCGCAGCGAGGTTGCAACCAAGCAGCCCCCCGAATCGGCATCAACTCATGGTCTGGCGGCCCGTCAGCGCCCGTCCCAGTGTCGCACGGTCGGCATATTCGAGCTCTCCGCCGATCGGGATGCCGCTGGCGATGCGAGAGACCTTCACGCCCACAGCGCCAAGGATGTTTCGGATGTAGACCGCCGTCGCCTCACCCTCCACGCTCGGATTGGTCGCGACCACCACCTCTGTGATGGGCTCGATGCCGATACGTCGCACCAGGCTGGCGAGGTTGAGTGCGTCCGGGCCCACGCCGTCGAGCGGCCGAAGCAGCCCGTTCAGCACATGATAGGTTCCTCGGAACTCGCCAGTCCGCTCGAGCGCCACCACATCCGATGGCCCCTCCACGACGCAGATCATGGAGCGGTCGCGGGTCGTCGATGCGCAGATGCGGCAGGGATCGGCCTCGGTCACATTGCCGCAGCAGCTGCAGCGCCGAACCTTGGTCTTGACCCCGATGAGCGCCTCGGCGAGCGCTTCGGGCAGATCAGGCGGACCCGACAAAAAGAAGAAGGCCAGACGAGTGGCCGTACGCTCCCCGATGCCGGGCAGACGACTGAGCTGGGTGACCAGCGCGCCGATGGCGTCGCCGGCCTGGCTCATCCGAAGAGGCCGCCAAGATTGAGACCGCCCGTCAGCTTGCCAACCTCGGCCTCGACAATCGACTGAGAGCTTTCGAGTGCCTGGTTGATGGCGATGGTCACAAGGTCCTGCAGCGAGTCGATGTCGTTGGGGTCAACGACCTCTTTGGCGATCGTGAGCCGGAGGAGCTGCTGCTTGCCGTTGACCACGGCGACCACAACGCCACCGCCCGCGGAGGCCGAGAACTCGCGATCGTTCAGCTCCTCCTGGAGCTTGCCGATCTGCTGCTGGAGGCGCTGCGCCTGCTTCATCATTCCGCCGATTCCTGCCTGCTTGCTCATGGTGCGTCCTGTTCCATTCGATCTTGAATTCGGATCTCGAGCCGGCCCTGCGGCCAGGCCCCGAGAAGGAGTTGCGTGGATAGGTGATTGCGGACGTTGTCCGCAAGCATCGTCTTGCGAGAAAGCGCCTCCGCCTCTTCGAGCAGGATGACGGAGACGCCGCCCGTCCGCTCCTCCTCACTGACCGAGGTTGTGACCTCCCAGCGGACGCTCACGGGCATGCCGGCAAGGTCGATGCAGGCCTGCTCAATGAGAGCCCTGTCGTGCGCCTTCAGCACTGTCTGCATGTGGGGGGCGTAGGCGAGCCGGAGCTCTCCAGCAGGAGCCGGCACGAAGAGGGCAAGCGCCATCATCTGGCCTAGGCGCGTATCACGCGCACGGACTGTGGCGACCCAGCTGCGCCAGCGATCAGCGTCGATTGCAGAGGCGGTGACAGGCTCCTCCCAAGGCGCATGGTCGGGCTCAGGGAACGCGTCGTCCGATGCCTCCAACGGGGCGTCTGAATGTGCATCCGAATGTGATGCCGCAGTGGCATCCGCCTGTGAAGCAACCGGCAGCGGTGGCGCCTCCGGCGGAGCCTCAATCAGGCGGCTGTGGAGCAGCTCCGGCGCTGGCTCCTCTTGAGCCGGCATGGCCTCCAAAGAGGGGGAGGGCGCTGCAATCTTGGGCGCTTCGATGGCCGGAGCTTCGATGGCCGGCGCTGCAATCTCGGGCGCTGCAATCGCGGGCACTGGTACCGGCGGCGCCTCGTCGGGCGGAGGGATAAGTCGGCTGTGCTCGGCTACATCCACCGGCGGGGCCGCTACGGCCACGGGGGCAGGGGGCGCAGCAGGCGTGGCTGTCGGCACAACGGCTGGAGCCATGGGCGGAGCAGGCGGCCGAATGACCGGGCCCTCGATGTGTCGCGCGACAGGCCGCGGCGGTGGCTCGGACGGTGCGACGGGCGCAGTGGGGCGCGTGGGGCCAGGGCCGCCAGAGTTGCCGGACGGAGGCGAACGGTGGCCGCCGGCCAGCGCCTCGAAGCGGGCGATGAGCTCCTCTGCCCGCACGACCGGCTCCATCGCGCAGAGGCGGATGAGGGCCATCTCCAGGAGCAGCTTGGGGAAGAGCGAGCGGGTGATGGCCTCGCTGCTCTGCACAAGCTCCTCGAACATCCGGTGCAGGAGCTCGGAGGAGCGCCCCTCTACCTGCTCCCGCGCCTCGGCGATCTCGGCATCGGAGAGCGAAGTGAGCCGCTCCGGCGCGTTGCTGACCGCGACGACCGTGAGGTCGCGGAAGTGGCCGATCAGCTGCTCGGCAAAGTGGCCCATATCGCCACCATAGGCTGCGATCTCATCGACCGTCTCCAGCGCAAGCTGCAGGTTCTTGTCGAGCAAGGCTCTGCTGATCGCAAAGAGTCGCGAACGCTCCGCGGCGCCAAGCAGCGGAGCGACCTGTTCGACGGTGGCGCTGGGGCCGGCAAAGGCGATGATCTGGTCGAGCTGGCTGAGCGCGTCGCGCATGCCGCCGGCGGCCTGACGGGCCACCAGGTGGAGCACCTCAGCGGGGATCTCAAGCTTCTCCTGCTCCACGATGTAGGAGAGGCGGGCGACGATATCGGCGTGCGAGATGCGCCGGAAATCAAACCGCTGGCAGCGGCTGAGGATGGTCACCGGGATCTTGTGGACCTCGGTGGTGGCGAAGATGAAGTGCACATTGGGCGGCGGCTCTTCGAGGGTCTTCAACAGTGCGTTGAAGGCCTCGGTGGTGAGCATGTGGACTTCGTCGATGATGTAGATTTTGTTGCGGTCGCGCTGCGGCGCGTAGCGGACGCCATCGCGGAGCTCACGGATTTCGCCGATGCCCCGGTTGGAGGCACCGTCGATTTCGATGACGTCGACGGAGGAGCCGCGCTGGATCTCGGTGCAGGCGTCACAACTGCCGCAGGGGCTCGGCGTGGGCCCGGAGACACAGTTGAGCGCCATGGCGATGATGCGTGCAGAAGAGGTCTTTCCAACGCCGCGCGCACCTGTGAACAGCATGGCGTGAGGCACGCGCTGCAGGTGAATGGCGTTGGTAAGCGTCCGCGTCACATGGTCTTGGCCCGTGAGGTCGGCGAAGGTTTGAGGCCGCCATTTGCGGGCGAGGACGATGTAGGACATCGCATCCAGAGGGGAAAAAGAGGTGCCGGACTTCACACACGCCGTATCACTACCGTTGCTCCCTTCCGGGCCTGGCGGGGTTTGCGATCGTGCGTCGTAAAGTCCGACATAACTCAAGTTCGGCTTCGATGGGAAGCGCGAAGGTCAAAGCGGAGAGGGTGGGATTCGAACCCACGTTACGGTTGCCCGTAAACACGCGTTCCAGGCGTGCGCCTTCAACCACTCGGCCACCTATCCTTAGGGTACGAAACGCAGCGGCTGGTTGTGGCCGCTGATGGGACTACCGTGTTCATGTCAAAGAGGAGAGGGAGGGATTCGAACCCTCGGTCCTCGTGAAAGGACTCTTGATTTCGAGTCAAGCGCGTTCGACCACTCCGCCACCTCTCCAGGTGTTTTTTCAAGGTCTTGGTTTCCGCTTGGAGCGGAAGAACTCAGTAAGCAGGCTAGCAGACTCTTCTGCCAGGATGCCGTTTCGTACATGCACCCGATGATGGGTCCTCGGGTCGTCGCAGATCCGGAAAAGGGATCGAGCGGCGCCACCTCGGGCATCGGGAGTTCCATATGTCAAAGAACGGAGTCGGGATTGGACGATGGCGCCTGCGCACATGGGGCAGGGTTCAAGTGTTACAAAGAGTTCAGCCTCATCGAGCCGCCAGTGGCCAAGTTCGGCCGCCGCGGCGCGGAGCGCTACGATTTCTGCGTGGGCAAGGGGGTCGCCTTTGAGCTCTCGCTCGTTCCGACCGCGACCAACGATGCGGTCGCCCAGCACAACGATGGCCCCTACGGGCACATCACCTGCAGCGCCTGCCGCTTCGGCCTCAAGCAAGGCTTCGCGCATGTACTTCAGGTCACGCTCGGTCACCTCGTCCCACATCGCCACCTCTTCAGCACACCCATCAGGAGTCGAACCTGAAACCTTCGGATCCGTAGTCCGATGCTCTATCCAATTGAGCTATGGGTGCATCTCCCGATTCCGGGGGAGCGGCGTCTAACGGCAATCCTGCCATGCGTCAACCGCGCCCGTCATCTTCAGCGGAGTAGGGGGGATTCGAACCCCCGGTAGGGGTTTACCCCCTACAACGGTTTAGCAAACCGCCGCCTTAAGCCACTCGGCCACCACTCCAGATGCCTGTCATCCAATCCGACTTTTCAAAGAACCATGGCACGAATGCCAGCAGAGGAGGAGGGATTCGAACCCCCGGAAGGCTTTCACCTTCAACGGTTTTCAAGACCGCCGCCATCAACCGCTCGGCCACTCCTCCGAACGTGTGGGGCGGGCCCTCTACCACAAGCAGTCTAGGTCGAGCAAGCCTCTATCCGCATCCTTTCCACCTTTTCGATGATTCCCTCGCTCCGCCTCAGCCGGGCCGCGACCCCTGAAGCAACGCGAGCGTCTCAGCGAGCGACGCAGGGCGACCCCAGAGGTAGCCCTGGCCATGCTGGCAGCCCATGGCGCGCAGCGCCGCCGCCTGGCTCTCGGTCTCAACGCCCTCTGCCGTGACCTTCATGCCGAAGGCCGACGACATCGCCACGACCGCCTCGCAGAGCGCCTGTCCGCGCGGTGTCTCGTCGAGCTGCATCGTGAAGGAGCGGTCGATCTTCACATGGTCGAAGGGGATGGTCTGCAGGTGGCTCAGCGCCGCGTGGCGCGTCCCGAAGTCGTCCAGCGCCAGGCCGAAGCCGGCACGCTTGAGCGCAACCAGGACATCGGGCGCAGGTGTATCGCCATCGAGCCACTCGCTCTCCGTGACCTCCAGCACCACCTGCTCGGGAGAGATGCCGAAGGATGCGGCCATCGCGGTCGTCTCCTCCGCCATGCCGTCGCGCAAGAGCTGCCGGAAGGAGACATTCACGCTCAGTGTCATGCCCGAGAAGAGCGCTGCCTGCTCCGCCAGCGTCCGGAAGGCGATCCGGAGCACGCGGGTGCCGATGATGTCGATGAGGTTGCTCTGCTCGGCGACCGGGATGAAGACCGCGGGCATCAGCTCCGAACGCGCCGCGCCGCGGAGACGGGCCAGTAACTCGAAGCCCTTGATGCTGGTATCGCCGAGCCGGACGATGGGCTGGAAGTGGGCCTCCAGCGCGTCGTCGTCGAGGGCCTGCTTGAGCATGCGCGCCACTACGCCCCGTTGTCCGGCGCCCGAAGTGGCCCGCTCGCCATGGACGACGCAGCGGTCGCGGCCAAGCCGCTTCGCAAGGTCGACAGCCTCCAGCGCTTGGGCAGCTGCTACGTCCACCGAGGATTCAGACGGCACCCAACGGGCGAGCCCAGCAGAGAGGGTGAGCGTGCTGGCCAGTTCTCCATCGGGCTGCCGTATGGCCTGAAGAATCTCGGCTGTAAGTTCGCGGGCCTCCGCTGCGGGATGGGTCATCAGCACGGCGAACTGGTCGCCACCGTACCGCACCAGCGTGCCGTTGCCTGCCAACGCTGCCGCAATCCGCTTGGCTGTCTCCCGAATGAGGTCATCGGCAGCATGCTGGCCCACCAGATCGTTGTGGAGGCGGAAGTGGTCGATGTCGAAGATGACGACGGCATGCTCTTTGTCGCGCGCCAAAGCGTCTGCGGAGATGCGCTCACACAGGTCGCTCAGCCGCCGGCGGTTGCCGAATCCCGTCAGGAAGTCGGTCGAGGCGCGGCTGCTGCGCTCCATCTCGTTGCGGTCGCGCTCAATCGCGATTGCTGCGAGGTGTGCGACATGGTCGACCAACGTCAGGTCGTCCAGCGAGGGCTCACGGCAGTCGCCGTAGTACATACCGAAGACACCGAGCAGCCGACCCTCTCTGTCGAGCAGGGGGGTGCTCCAGGCGGAGGAGATGCCGTGCGCTGCCGCGAAGGGACGGAAGGGCTCCCAGAGCGGGTCGGTGGTGACATCGAGGGAGACGACCCGCCTGGAGCGGAATGCCGCGGTTCCGCAGCTGCCGGCCTGGGGTCCGGGCAGCATCCCATCGATGGCCTCCTGGAATTCAGGCCGGAGGTTGCGGCCGTAGCCGCCTTTGCGGAGCGACTGTGACTCGGGATCGAAGAGCAGCACCGAGGCCATCATCTCCGGCAGCGTCTCTTCGCCGAAACGGGCAATCGCGCTCAGCGTCTCGTGGACTGTCGCGCCGCGCGCCACAAGCTCGAGCAGCCGCTGTTGCCCAGCGAGCAGCGTGGATGGGTCGATGCCTTTCGCTGAAGCTGCGCGGAACGACGAGCCAGCGTTCTCAAGGGAGGGCGACGTCTCTGCTTCAGGTGAACTCATGCAGTCCTCCATGGTTTGCCCTGAGTGGATGCTCGGACAGGCCTAAAGACTACCCCCGCGT
>CAIQPA010000400.1 GCA_903873545.1 uncultured delta proteobacterium | reverse complement strand
GGGCACGCCCACCCGGCGATGGTCGCGGCGCTCACTGACCAGATTTCGAAGCTGACGCACATTTCGAATATCTACTTCTCGGAGCCACAGATTCTTCTGCAAGAAGAACTTGTTAGACGAACATTTGCAGACAGAGTGTTCTTCTGTAACTCTGGCGCAGAGGCCAACGAGGCCGCCATCAAGCTGGCCCGTCGCCACGCCCGCATCGTCCAGCGCTCCCCCAAGTTTGAACTCATCACGCTTGAAGGCTCCTTTCACGGGCGCACCTACGGCGCCGTCAGCGCCACCGCGCAGCCCAAGTATCACGAGGGCTTCGAGCCCATGGTGCCCGGGTTCTCCTACGCCAAGTTCAACGATTTGGCCTCGGTCGAGGCCCGTTGGACCGCCCACACCGCTGCCGTCATGGTGGAGCCGGTGCAGGGCGAGGGCGGTGTGCGCGTCGCATCGCGACCCTTCATGCAGGGGCTGCGACGGCTCTGCGACGAGCGGGGCGCGCTTCTGATCGTGGATGAGGTGCAGTCTGGCATCGGCCGCACGGGTCGCTTCCTGGCGACCGAGCACTACGGCATCGAGCCCGACATCGTCACGCTGGCGAAGGGGCTGGGTGGCGGTGTGCCGATTGGGGCCACCCTCGCGACGGAATCGGTAGCTGCCGCCTTCACGAAGGGGAGCCACGGCACCACCTTTGGCGGCAATCCGCTGGCAGCGCGCGCGGCACTCACGGTGTTGGAGACGGTCGACCGCGAAGGGCTTACAGAGAACGCCGCCCGCGTAGGGGCCTACTTCCTGGGTCGGATGAGGGCGCTGGCGCGAACGCAGCCGCGCATTCGCGAGGTCCGCGGCCTTGGCTTGATGGTGGGCGTGGAGGTCAACGGCACGGCCGATGACGCGACCGCACTCATGGTCAAGGGCGTGCAAAACGGCCTGCTGTTCAACACTGCCGGCGGCAACACCTTGCGCTTTGTGCCGCCGCTCGTTGCGACCGAGGCCGATGTGGATCTGGCGGTGGCGGTCTTGGGTGTGCTCTTCGCGATGCCGGCCTAGCCGTTTCCCGCTTGCAGAAGGCGCATCGCGGGCGTTAGGGTGGTAGCGTGCGTCTGACTGCCGCCTCCTCTCGCAGCGGGTCTTTTTTCGAATGAGTTCTCCGAATCCACTCAAGACCGTGCCGGCGCGGCTGCCTGTGACAGACTACGCGGGTCTCCAGGTCTCTCCGCTCGACTGGTTCCTGTTGTCTCGGATAGATGGCGCAACCCACCTCCATGCGCTCGCCCAGATTACGGGGCAGAGCGACGATCAGGTTGTGGCAGCCTGCCGCCGCCTTGAATCGGCGGGGCTGATCCAGCTCGAACTCTCCCCCTCTGCCCAGCAGGCTGCGATCCCTGCTCCGGATGGCGCTTGGCCGGCCTCCGGTTCGCGTTCGGCATTCTCTGCCGAAGACCGGATCCCTACCCGCCCCGGCACCAAGTCCCGCACCTCTTCGGGAAATCATCGCGCTGAGTCAGAGCCCCGCTCCTCGAAGGGCTCGACCGGTCGGCAGGCAATCGAGCCGCCGCCGGTCATGCGGCCCGCGTTGCGGAGCGAGTCGGACCCGTTGAGCGGCGCCGCTGTGCCGACGCACTGGCCCGTACGGTTTGAGGCCTTCATGTTCGATCCCATCGAGATGGCCACGGGCACGGCGCTTACAGACCGGCAGAAGCAGGTAGTGCTCTTTTACCACTACCACCTCCGCAAAGTGACCTATTACGACCTCTTCCAGATTGGGCAGACGGCCGACAGGGATGAGACGAAGCGGGCCTACTTCCGTCTCTCCAAGGGGTTCCACCCCGACCGCTGGTTCCGCAAGGACACGGGCGTCTTTGGCGCGAAGATTGAAGAGGTCTTCGTCTGGCTCAACCGCGCCTACTCGGTGCTCTCGTCGCCGCGCCGCCGTCAGGGCTACGACCTGCTGCTCGGCAAGGGCTACATCGGTGAGTGGCAGCTCGAGGAGGCCGGGCAGCGGCGCGAACCGACCGAGCAGGAGCAGAGCAAGCGAAGCCTCGATGTTCACCTTGCGCGAGCGCGGCGGGCAGAATCGGAGAGCGACTGGCGCGGCGCTTCGGAACACTATGCGCGTGCGGTCGAAACGGCGCCGCGCGGCGACCTTCAGCTCAAGTTTCTGACAGCGCTCATCCGCACCGATGCCCCGGCAACGCGTGTCCGCGCGGAGTTTGAACGTGCCGCTTCGCTCGGGGCGTCGCAGATCGACCTGCTGGGCCTCCGCGCCGAGTTCGAGACGCGGCAAGGGGATTCGGAGGGGGCGACCGAGACCTATCGAGAGTTGCTGCAGTTAGACCCCACCCACGCCATCGCGCGGAACGCGCTCGACCGGACCCGGTCGCGCCCCCTCTTTTGAATCGACGAATCGCGTAGGAGCAGACCCCATGGGCAAAGTGATAGGCATCGATCTCGGCACCACCAATTCCTGCGTCTCGGTGGTCGTTGACGGGTCGCCCAAGGTCCTTCCCAACAAGGCCGGTTACAAGACCACGCCCAGCACCGTGGCCATCAGCGAGAGCGGTCGTCGGCTCGTCGGCCAGCTCGCCAGGCGGCAGGCGATCACCAATGCGCGCCATACCATCTATGCGGCCAAGCGGTTGATCGGCCGCAAGTGGGGTTCGCCGGCGGTGGTCCACACCATGGAGACCTCGCCCTACGAAATCGTGCAGGGGCCGCACGAGGATGTGCGCGTCCGCATGCGCGACAAGACCTACTCCATCCCGGAAATTTCCTCGATGATTCTGCAGGAGATGCGTCTCATCGCGGAGGAGTTTCTTGGCGAGGAGGTGACCCAGGCGGTCATCACGGTGCCCGCCTACTTCAACGACAACCAGCGTCAGGCGACCAAGGATGCGGGCAAGATTGCCGGCCTCGAGGTGCTGCGGATCATCAATGAGCCAACCGCTGCGGCCCTCTCGTACGGCTACGGCAAAGACCTGGACCAGCGTGTCGCGATCTACGATCTGGGCGGCGGAACCTTCGACATCTCGGCGCTGGAGATCAGCGAGGGCGTCTTTGACGTCTTGGCGACGGGCGGAGACACCTTCCTCGGCGGCGAAGACTTTGACGCCCGCATCATGGAGTGGCTGACGGTCGAGTTTGCACAGGAGCATGGTGTCGACCTGCGAAAGGACGACATGGCGCTCCAGCGCCTCAAGGATGCTGCAGAGAAGGCCAAAATTGAGCTCTCCTCGCTCTCGGAGACCGAGGTCAGCCTTCCCTTCATCTTCACGCGTGAGACGGGCGAGACGCTCCACCTCCAGAAGAAGCTGAACCGGGCTACGCTAGACCAGATCGTGGCCGACCTTGTGGCCCGCACCATCAAGATCTGCAAGGCCACGCTCGAAGAGGGCAACCTGACCATCGCCGACATCGACGAGGTGATTCTCGTTGGCGGCATGACGCGGATGCCCGCGGTGCAGAAGGCGGTCGCGGCCTTCTTCGGTCGCGATGCGCGCAAGGGTGTGCACCCCGACGAGGTGGTGGCGATCGGCGCCGCGATTCAGGCGCAGGCGCTTACCGAAGAGGATGTGGGCGTGCTCCTCCTCGACGTCACCCCGCACTCGCTCGGCATCATGGTCTTCGGCGGTGGATTCGAGGTCATCATCGAGCGCAACAGCACGGTGCCGACCAGCCAGAGCCACATCTTCACCACGGTCCGCGACAACCAGACCTCGGTCAAAATCCTCGTGATGCAGGGCGAGAGCGATCGCGCCGAAGAGAACGAGGTCCTCGG
>CAIQPA010000399.1 GCA_903873545.1 uncultured delta proteobacterium | reverse complement strand
GAACGGGCTGCAGCCCGACCCCATTGATCCGCTCAACCCTGCGCTGCAGACCTTCACCATCTACTTTGCCGGCGAGTACCGCTTCCGGCTCGAGGTGGCCGACGGACAGAACATCGCGAGCTGCGAGACGGCCGACGTGATTGTTCGCGCCTTCCCCAACCAGGCGATCGCCATCGAGGTTGCCTGGCACAACCCCAATGATCCCGACGAGACCGATACGGAGGGTGCCGACCTCGACAGCCACTTCGTGAAGATGTCGGCGCCCTGGTTCGACGCCACCTATGACACCTACTTCGAGAACAAGGAGCCGCTCTGGAGCCCGGAGTCGCCAAGCCTCGACATTGACGACACCGACGGCATCGGCCCCGAGACCACGACGCTTGGCAACCCCGCGGATTGCCAGTGGTATGCGGTCGGCGTGCACTACTTCCGCGAGGCTTACGGCACGGCCTTCGCCACCGTTCGCATCTACGTGAATGGCGAGGTGCAGGCGGAGTACATCAACCGTCCGCTACGCGCCTCCGACGACTTCTGGGATGTCGCCCGCATCCACTGGAACGGTAGCACCGCCACCATCTTCGATATCGACGAGATCACACCCGACTTTGACCCGACCAGCCAGACCACCCCGATCTCGACGCCAGACATGCTGGCCTCGGGACTCTGCGGCGGACTCTGACCCCTCCGAGGAGAACACCATGTTCACCCAGGCCGAACTTGACCAGGCTGGACGCCTCGCCCGCGCGATGGCCTCCGATATCGCGATCTACAACCAGGAGAAGATCCGGAAGGGGCTCGAGACCGATCGGCTCTTCGAGGAACTCGAGGACGACCTCCGCGAGGCCTTCAAACTCTGGGAGTCGAAGATCAATCCGGAGATCGTGAAGAGCACGAACCTGCTCCAGGCCGCCATCATCGACCAGATCTTCGCGCCGCACGGCTCCGTGCACACGCCCATCTTCTGACCATGCTCGAGCGCTGGACATTGACGGTCTCGCCCGAGCAGGCCGGGAGTCGACTCGACGCATTCTGCGCCGCTCAAACGGGCGTGTCGCGGGCGCGGATTGCCGAGTGGGTTTCGTCGGCGCAGGTGTGGCGGCAGGACCGCAAGCCGGTGAAGCCCTCCTTCCGCGTAGCCGAAGGCGAGGTCTGGATGGTGGAGGCGCCGGCGCCCGCACCGCTCGATACGGTCGCCGAGTCGATGCCGCTCGATATCGTGTTTGAGGATGACCAGGTTGTGGTGGTGAACAAGCCTAGCGGGCTGGTGGTTCACCCTGCGCCGGGCCACGCGACGGGCACCCTGGTGAACGGCCTGCTGGCCCACTGCGACGACCTCGACGGCGTGGGCGATGTGCTACGGCCCGGCATCGTGCATCGCATCGACAAGGAGACCTCCGGCCTCATCGTCGTGACCAAGACCAACGGAGCGCACGCGACCCTCTCAGAGCAGTTCGCCCAGCACACGGTCCGGCGCAACTACCTGCTGCTGTGCGCACGCGTCAGCGGTCAGGGTCTGGAAGACCGAGGTACCCTCGAGACCACCCACTCCCGCCACCCCGTGGATCGCAAGCGGTTCACAGGCCGGCTGGCCGAGGGCAAGCGGGCCGTCACTCACTACGAGGTGCGGGAGCGGTTCCGTGACGGGGCGCTGCTGGTGGCATGCCGGCTCGAGACAGGCCGCACACATCAGATCCGCATGCATCTCTCGGAGGCAGGCTGCCCGCTGCTCGGAGACGAGATGTATGGGGGTCGCTCGGTCGCAGAGACAGCGCTCATCGACCGGGTCGCGCTGCATGCCGCCACGCTCGGGTTTTGCCATCCCGATGGGCGCGAGCTCGACTTCGAAGCGGCGCTTCCGGACGACTTCGCTGCCGCGCTCGCCGCGCTCCGGGCTGGTAGGACCTGGCGCAAGGCGCGTTAGCTTCGGCCCGGCATCACCTGGCAGAGGAAGTCCCAAGACTGCAGTGGCCGCTGTGTCTGCCAGGTCACCATGGCGTGGAGCAGCGCGGCGCAGCGGGCAGCCGTTTCGAGCGCCCTGCCCGACGGCATCCGGGCCTGCTCGAGCACTGCAAAGAACTCCACCATCTGCTCGCTGACAGGGATGGCACTGGGCTCGCGCCCCATCTGGCTGCGCTCCACCCAGCCACGCGGCGAGAGCGCTGCCACCACCTCGTCGTCGAGACGCCCCGACTCATCGCTGCCCATGCCCTCCACGCCCGGCCAGACGCCTGCATCGTCGAGCAGCAGCAGGAGGTAGCGGCAGAGCCCCACCCAGAGGAGCGCATCGGGCCGCTCGGCGGCCACAAGCCAGATAAAGAGCCGCTCGGTGCGCTCAAAGAGCGAGGCATCGCCCTGGTGGTCTGCAAGCATCCACGAAGCGGCCTCGGCGGCCACGGAGGCGACACCGAAGACCCGGAGATCTTTGCCCAGAATCGAGGCATCGTGTTCGACCTCCGACTCCATGAGCCGGTCGAGGTCGGAGCCGAGGCGGGGCTTGAGGTGGACGACGGCGAGCGAGAGCGGACGCAGCCCGCCGCGGAGCTTCTTGTTGGCGGTTCGGGCGCGCGCGGCAAAGGCGCTCCGCTTGCCGAACTGCTCGGTGAGCAGGCTAACGACGAGGTCCGACTCGCCGAAGGGAGAGGTGCGGAGGACGATGGCGCGGGTGCTGAGGAGCTCTGCCACGGTCAGAGGTGGAAGAAGGCGCGACCGACCACAAAGTAGATGGTCACGCCCACCAGATCCGTGGTGGTGGTGACGATGGGGTTGGTTGCGACCGCAGGGTCGATACCGATTCTGGCGAAGAAGAGTGGCACAGCGCCACCGAGGGTGGCTGCGATGGTCATAGAGCAGGCGACGGAGATGGAGACGGTGCCGGCGAGCTGCCAGGCGCTCCAGCCCTCACCGGCATTTCCGCCACGGAATACGGCGGCAGCAAAGAGTCCGAGGAGGAGGCCATAGGTGGCGCCGGCGATGAGGCCAACGAGCACCTCGCGACCGAGCACCCTCATGAACTGGCTGGTCTGGACACGGCCAAGTGCCAGCCCGCGGGTGACGATGGTGGCGGCCTGCGTGCCGACGTTGCCGCCCATGCCGAGGGTGATGGGGATAAAGGCCGCGAGTACCGCAATCTGCGAGAGCACCGACTCGAAGGAGTTGATGACGAACATGGAGCCGATGCCGGCGATGAAGGAGGCCGCGAGCCAGGGCATGCGTCGCCGCGCGGAGTCGAAGGGGGTGAGCTGCTCGTCGAGGTCGATGCCGCCGGCGCCGGCCATGGAGAGCAGGTCCTCGGTGTGCTTGGCCTGAATGACGTCGATGACGTCGTCGACGGTGACAAGTCCGACCAGCTTGTTGGCCTCGTCGACGACGGGGAGCGCGAGAAAATTGTACTTGGCGACCAGCCGCGCGACCTCACCTTGGTCGGTGCCGGTGCGCACGCTGACGACCTCGGAGATCATGATCGACTCGAGGGAGCGGCCCGGGTCGCTGACAACAAGCTGCCGCAGATTGCAGACGCCGATAAGCTGGCCGTGCTCGTTCACCACATAGAGATAGAAGGCCATCTCGATGTCTTCGTGGCTCGCCTGCAGCGTCTCGATGGCCTCGCGACAGGTGGTTGGCCCGGAGAGGGCGAAGACGTGGGGCGACATGATGCCGCCGGCCGTGTCTTCGTCATAGGCGAGGAGGGTATCGACCTCGTTGGCGTCGTCGCCCTTCCAGCTCTCGAGCAGGGCACCGGAGCGCTCGTCGGGGAGCAGCGCGATGATATCTGCCGCGTCGTCGGCGGAGAGCGACTTGATGATTTCGAGGAGTTCATCGTCGCGGAGCGCTGCGAGGATGGTCCGCTGCGACTCCGGGTCGGCCTCGGAGAGCGTCTGCCCCTGCAGTTCGATGTCGGGGATGATCCGAAAGAGCCGAACCGCATCGGTCGGACTCAACTGGACGAAGGCGGCGGCAATGTCCGCCGCATGCACACGCCGAAGCATCCTGGCGAGGTGCTTGTCTGCATTGCGCCGGAGCAGCCGGAGGATGCTCTCCACGAGGATTTTTCCGGCCGTTCCTGACATGCGCTTCACACCCGCGAGGACCGACGCTCAGGGGCCACCGGTTCGCTTGCCTACCGCGGACGGTGGGCCCTAATTCTCACGAACCGTGCGCCAGTCCGACGCGGTGTTACCGGCGGGACGCCAGGCATCTCCGTTCGGTGCGGGCGCGAAGCTGGCCTCTGCACCAGACTCGTCGCCGCTGAACATGACAACGGTCACCGCGAGCGCGATGAGGAAGACCGAGATGACGACGGCGTAGGCCACCGTGCTCATGCGCGACGGGTCGGGCATGCGGAAGCGGGGGGCTGCGGCCTCGCGGACAGCGGGTACAGAGAAACTCACGACAGCGTCGCGGCTTGCGGTCGGCTGATCGAGACCTGTCTGGGTCAGGTAGTGGGCGATGATATCCTGGTCATCGATGCCAAGCTGGCGCGCGTAGTTGCGGAGGAAACCGCGGGCGATGACTTCAGCGGGGAACTCGCTGAAGCGGTCCTGTTCGAGCAGAGCAAGGAGGTGAGACTGGATGCTGGTCTCGGCAGAGAGATCGCGCAGCGACAGTCCCGAGGCTTCACGCGCCTCAGCGAGACGCTCACCGACGGTGCCGACGAGGACGGCTTCCGACTCAGTGGCTTCAAAGTGATTGTCGAGTTCCATGTGGCTTCCTTTTGAGGGAGAGCTGGCAGCGTGGAGGCTGCCCGAAAAATGCGAAGGTGTCAGATGGCGGACAGCCACGCGACGACCCAAAACGAACGGCTCGTCTATAGCCACCCCGCATGCATCCCTGTCAAGGCGAAAAGTTGACAAGCGGGCATGTGCTGTTCCGCGATTCATGCATTGCCCGCAACTTCGACCGCCAATCGCCGCAGGAGGCCTCCCTCCTTGACACAAAGGATCTCCGCTCGATAAGCGGCGCGCCCGCGGGCGCCAGCTGACTTCCGTAGGACAAATCTACCTCTGACCGCTCCACAAGGGAGATCTCCATGTCGCGTTCCTTTGTATTTACCTCTGAGTCCGTGTCCGAAGGCCATCCCGATAAGATGGCTGACCAGGTCAGCGATGCCGTCCTCGACGCGATCCTGGCGGTGGACCCCAAGGCGCGGGTCGCCTGCGAGTCGCTCCTCAAGACCGGCTATGTCATGCTGGCCGGCGAGATCACGCTGACGCGAGATGTGAAGATCAACTACCCCGCCATCGTGCGCGAGGCGGTCCGGTCAATTGGCTACACGAGTTCCGAGATCGGCTTCGACGCAGACACCTGCGGCGTGCTCCTGGCCGTCGAAGAGCAGTCCAAGGACATCAACCAGGGCGTCGACCGCGACGACCCGAACAAGCAGGGCGCCGGCGATCAGGGCATGATGTTCGGCTACGCCTGCACCGAGACCGATGTGCTCATGCCGATGCCCATCTGTTACGCCCACGCGCTTACAAAGAAGCTGGCCGACCTTCGCAAGACAGACCCTTCCTTCGCCTGGCTCCGCCCCGATGCGAAGTCGCAGGTCAGCGTCCGCTACGAGAACGACAAGCCTGTGGCCGTGGATACCGTCGTCGTCTCGACGCAGCATCACCCCGACGCCAAAGAGGCCGATATCCGGTCGCAGGTCATCGATGGTGTCATCAAGTCGGTGATTCCGGCTGCGCTTCTGGCCGGCAATGTGAACTACTTCGTCAACCCGACCGGCCGCTTTGTGACCGGCGGGCCGATGGGCGATTGTGGCCTTACCGGCCGCAAGATCATCGTCGACACCTACGGCGGCATGGGTCGCCACGGCGGCGGCGCCTTCTCGGGTAAGGACCCGTCGAAGGTTGACCGCTCGGCGGCCTACATGGCCCGCTACGTCGCCAAGAACATCGTGGCTGCCGGCCTCGCCGACCGCTGCGAGATTCAGGTTGCCTACGCCATCGGATACCACGAGCCCGTCTCGGTCCTG
>CAIQPA010000398.1 GCA_903873545.1 uncultured delta proteobacterium | reverse complement strand
GGAGGGTCTCGACGTGTGCTACATGATTCACGACTGTGTTGATCCCGAACGCGGCTGGTTCGACGGTGCGCACGAGGGCTGTACCGACGCGGCATTTGTGGGTCTCGACTGCAATGGGTACCGGCTTCCGACCGATGCGGAGTGGGAGTATGCCGCACGGGCCGGAACCACAACCATCACCTACAACGGGAACTTCGACTACCCGGACTCCGACGGCCCGAACTTCTATGATCGCGTACTCGATCCGATTGCATGGTACGAGGAGACGGCAAACGGCAGCACCCATCCGGGTCGACAGCTCCTACCCAACGCTTGGGGACTCTACGACACGTTGGGCAACGTAGCCGAGTGGCTGTGGGACGGCGAAACTTGTGGTGGGACGTTGGAACCAACACTTCCGACCAGTGCAGTCGACCCACTGGGCCCTGTCGAGCCGTGTCGCGGTCATCGCCTCTGTGCGGGCCAGGAATGGGGTACGAGAGCCGGTGACATGACCATAATGACCCGCAGCATGGCTGGTTCCGACGCGCCATACAACAATCTCGGCTTCCGCCTCGCGCGGACGGTTCGGTGATGGCGAGGGAAAGCGCGATTGAACGACACATGTTGGCGAGTCCATCGGAGGCGACCATGCCACAAAATCACCCGCGACTCTCAAGGTTGTTGAGTGTTGAGATCCCCCGGTTCGGGCGGCGGGTCGCCGGCCTGCACTGGAGCGCGCCGCACCCCGCACCACCCCAAACCCCCAAGCGCCTCAACCGAGATGAAGGCGTTGGAACAGCTCTTCGTCACCCCGCCAGCGTCAACAGCGCGCCGGCGACCATGAGTGCTGCGCCGACTCCGACCTGCCAGGAAATGGTCTCGCCGAGCACGACCGCGGCGAGGAGGATGGTGAAGGCGAGGCTCACCTTGTCGATGGGAGCCACCCGCGAGGCAGGCGCCATCTGCAGCGCCTTGAAGTAGGCCAGCCACGAGGCTCCGGTCCCAATCCCGGAGAGCACCAAGAACAGGACAGAACGTCCCTTGAGCGCCGGGATGGCAAGGTGCTCGCGTGTCGCGAACACAATGCCCCAGGCGAAGAGGAGCACGACGACCGTACGGATGGCCGTCGCGAGGTTCGACGGGACACCCTCGATGCCGATTTTGGCAAGGATGGCCGTCGCCGACGCCGCCAGTGCCGAGGCCATTGCATACATCCACCAGGTCATGCTCGGACCTCCAACGTGGGGCGTGACGCTTGCGAGAGGTATGCCGTCATGGTGACCTTGCGGACTGGTGCAGGGGGAGCAATCGGCGGCCGGCAGAGAGCGCAGCCAAGCCGCAACTGGCCCGCTTGTAACGGGTTGCCTGTTGGCGGTCGATGCGCAAATGGAGGCCGCCCATGCCGTAGCCGCGCCCGCCACGCAAACCCCGCGACCCATCGCCCGCCACCCCACCTCCACACCACCCCAAAACGCCAAACGCCCCAACCGAGATTGAGGCGTTTGAGCAGCTCCGACAGTAGGACTTGAACCTACGACCAGGCGATTAACAGTCGCCTGCTCTACCACTGAGCTATGTCGGAAGAACCCCCGCAAAGCTCACGCCGCGCGGGATCGCCCGTCTAGCAAATCTTCCTCATGCGTCAAGACCTCCGCTTGTGGCCTGCGCCGCAGCGAGGCCGGTTAGGGCAGTTTCCAACGCGACAGGAAGGCCCAGATCATCTCCTGCGCGACGATGTCGGGGCGCGCATCGCAACCTGGCGTGGCCTGCGGAGAAACATCGGTGAAGGGGCAGTGGCCGCCGCCATTCACCACACAGTGGGTCACCTCCGCTCCGTCGCGGCAGGTCGTGTGCGTCGTGCAGACAACGTCGCCGACCTCGTAGGTCACGGCCGTCTCCTCCGTGCAGCCGTTGATGCGCACCCAGGCGTCTACGCTCGCCTGCCGCGAGGCGAGCTCGTCTTCGCTGCCCGAGATCTGCAGCACCGGCACACCGCGCCCCGTCACGCAGGCCAGCTCGGGCGACAGGCTCCCCACCACCGGCGCAATCGCCGCCAGCCGCTCGGGGTGCTCACAGGCGATGCGGTGCGACAGGTAGCCACCGTTCGACATCCCCGTCGCATAGACCCGCCGCTCGTCCACGCAGCTCAGCTCGCCAATCGCCTTCACGAGCGCGTCGATGTAGCCCACGTCGTCGATGCCATTGGTGAAGGCGGGGCGGCAGCAGGCCTCGCCCGCGTTCCACGATGCAGGGCTGCCCGTGCCGTCGGGCTGCACCACGATGAAGCCCTCCGCGTTGCCCTTGGCGTTGAGCGCCGACTGGCTCGTCCAGATGCTGTGCAGCGGACCGCCGAGCACGAGCGGGTGGAGGTTCATGACCATCGGGAGCGGCAGCCGGTCGTCGTAGCTGTCGGGCAGCACGAGGTCATACTTGCGCGTGAGGCCGCCGAAGGTGAGTTCCAGCTTGTTCACACCCGGGCCGTAGCTCCGCTTGCCGCAACCCGACGAGGGGCGAACATCGGCCGGCATCTCGAAGGGTGCGCCGGAGCCTGAGCCATCGCCCGAACCCACCGCCGAGCCCTCGCCGGAGCCGGTGTCGGCCGCGGCCTCGGTGCTGGATGCATCTCCCGAGCATCCGACGAACAACGTTGCCAGCAACAGACAGCCGATTCTCTTGAACATGCAAACCCTCCAGGTCGAAGCATCCGTCAGCCACGCAACCTATCCCACGCTTCGGCTGCTGTCTTGCTTGGTCGACATCCCTGCATTGCCGCCCGCTTCTTGCGCCTCGCCCACGCCGGCGGTATCGCCCCCGCCACCATGAGCGCAGCCCCCAAACCCTTCTCTGTCGGCCCCGTCCGCGTCGACCCCGCCATCGTCCTCGCCCCCATGGAGGGCGTCACCGACCGGGCCTTCCGGACCACCATCCGCGCCCTCGGCGGCTGCGGCCTCGCAGTCACCGAGTTCGTCTCCTCCGAGGGTCTCACCCGCGACGTCAAAGATGCCTGGCACATGGCCGAGCTCGACCCGAACGAGCACCCTGTCTCGATTCAGATCTACGGCCGCAACCCCGAGCGCATGGCCGCTGCCGCACGCGAGTGCCAGGCCCTCGGCGCCGACATCATCGACATCAACCTCGGCTGCCCCTCCAAGAATGTGACCAGCGGCTGCTCCGGTTCGGCGCTCATGCGTGAACCCGAACTGGCCCGCCGCATCTTCGACGCCGTCTACGACGCCATCACCGTCCCGCTGACCGTCAAGATGCGGCTCGGCTGGGACGACAACGCCCTCAACGCGCCGATCATTGCGCGCTCGGCGCAGGATGCCGGCGCCCAGATGATCACCGTGCACGGCCGGACCAAGGTCGACATGTACCGGGTGCCGGCCCGATGGGAGCCCATCCGCCGCGTGCGCGAGGCCATCACCGTGCCGCTGCTCTGCAACGGCGACATCGTGGGTGCCGCCACCGCAACGGCCGCACTCGCAGCCTCGGGCGCCGACGGCATCATGGTCGGCCGGGCCGTGATGACCGACCCCTGGACCATCGCCCGCATCCATGCCCACTTCGCCGGCGTCCCCTTCGCCGAGCCTACGCTCGACGACCGCCGCCACCTGCTCCACGCCTATGTGGAGAAGCTGGTGGTGCAGGAGGGCAAGAGCCGCCGCATCGTCAGCAAGCTCCGCAAGACCATCGGCTCCTTCTCCACCGGCCTGCGGAATGCGGCCCGTCTGCGCCAGTCCATCTCGGCCATCGACGGGGCCCCCGAGGCGCACAAACTGCTCGATGCCTTCTTCGACGACCTCGCCTCGCGCGGCGAGATGCCGCAGCCCTGGCACGAAGATGTGGTGACCGGCGCGGACGACGACGGCGCAGAAGAGGCCGTGACAGGATCGTGACAATCGAGTGACGCGTCACTAGCCACGGTGACATGTCACGATGGCTCGCACTGCTCCTGCTTCCACTCCTCGCCGCCTGCGAAGAGGCAG
>CAIQPA010000397.1 GCA_903873545.1 uncultured delta proteobacterium | reverse complement strand
GCTGGATCCTTGCCCATCAAGCCACCGATGGTCGTCTCCGTCTCCAGCACCATCTCCGGCGGAATCGTCACCCGCAGAAGCCTCCGCTTCTTCGGATCCAGGGTCGTGTCGAAGAGCGTCTTCGGGTTCATCTCACCCAGTCCCTTAAACCGCGTAATCTGCACCTTCGTGCCCGACCGCTTCTTCTCGATCTGCGCGAGCAACTTGTCCCGCTCCCGGTCATCAAGCGCCCAGTGCGTCTCCTTCGACACATCCACCCGATAGAGCGGCGGCTGCGCAACAAACACGCGGCCAGCCTGAATCAGCGGCAGCAGGTACCGATAGAAGAAGGTCAGCAGCAACGTCGAGATGTGATGCCCATCCGAGTCGGCATCCATCAGCAGGATCACCCGACCATACCGAAGATTGCTCTCGTCGTAGTCCTTGCCCGACCCGCAGCCGAGCGCCGAAAGCACATCCTCGAGCTCCTTGTTGCCGAGCACCTTCTTGTCGTTCGCCTGCTCCACGTTGAGCACCTTGCCACGCAGCGGCAGGATCGCCTGCGTCCGCCGGTCCCGACCCTGCTTCGCTGAGCCGCCGGCCGAGTCGCCCTCAACGATGAAAAGCTCCGAGTCGTTCGGATCGCTTGAACTGCAGTCCGCCAGTTTGCCCGGCAGATTGAGCTTGTGGCTCATCGGCTTCTTGCGCCGAACCTCGTTGGCAGCCGAACGCGACGCCGCACGGGCACGCGCAGCCTGCAAGATCCGGAAGGCGATCGCGTTACCCGTACTCGCATGCTTGTGCAGGTATCGCTCCAGCTCCGAACGGACCAGCGCACCTACCGCCGACTTCACCTCGGGGTTGTTCAACCGATCCTTCGTCTGACCCTGGAACTGCGGATCGGCCAAGAAGACATTCACGATCGCAATGATGCCTTCACGCGCGTCGCTCCGCTTCACCTCAAGGCCACGCGGAATCGCGTTGTGTGCCTCCAGGTAGTTCATCAGCGCATCCGACACGCCGTCACGGAAGCCCGCCTCATGCGTCCCTCCGTCCGCCGTCGGGATGCCATTGGCGAACGACAGCACCACCTCGTTGGTGCTCTCCGTCCACTGCAACACCACATCCACCTGGGTGCCCTTGCCGTCGGTGTCTTTTGCCGAAAACCGCATCAGCTCCGGATGCGTTACCGGCGCGCCCGACCGCACCACCAGCTTCGTCAGGTAGTCCGCGATACCGCCCTCCGCCTTGTACTCCGTCCGCGTCCCCTTCCCCTCATCCTTGTAGACCACCCGCAGGCCGGGCGTCAGGTAGGACTTGTTCTCCAGCCGCTCCGCGATCGTCTCTGTGTCAAAACGCGTCTCTTCGAAGATCTCGGAATCGGGCCGGAAGAAGATCGTCGTCCCCGTCCCGATCGCATCGCCCACCACCCGGATCGGCGCCATCGGGATGCCCCGCTCGTAGCGCTGCTCATGCCGCTTGCCGCCACGCTTCACGGTCGCGACCAGCTCCGCCGACAGCGCGTTCACCACCGAGCTGCCCACGCCATGCAGACCGCCCGACCGCATGTAGCTCCCTTGCTCGAACTTCCCGCCCGCATGCAGCGTCGTGAAGATCACCTCCAGCGCGCTCCGCTTCTCCGTCGGGTGCATATCGACGGGGATGCCACGGCCGTTGTCCGTCACGCTCACACTCCGCTGGTCCGCATGAAGCACCACCTCGATGAAGCTCGCGTGCCCGTTCAGCGCCTCGTCCACCGCATTGTCCACCACCTCCCAGAGAAGGTGATGCAGACCGCGCGCGTCTGTGCCGCCGATGTACATCGCCGGCCGCTTCCGCACCGGCTCGAGCCCCTTGAGGACGGTGATCTGGGCGGCATCATAGGTTTGGTTCGACATGGCCTTCGTTCCTGCGTTCAAGTCTCTCGTCTGCCTTTCATCCTCTCTCGATCCCTCAGCTCTCGGGCCGCTTCCGACGGCCCGCCGGCTTCGGCGCACCCTCCACCGCAGCCGGCTCCTCCTCTGCCTTCAGCCGTACCTCAGTCACCAAAGGCACCATCCGCGACAGGTAGCCGGTCCGGATCAACTCCCGACCCTTTCCTCCGCGCGACGTCACAGGGAACTTCTTGAGCCGAATCGGCTCCACCCGACCCTTGTTCGTCTCTACCTCGATCCCCTCCCGGACACCGAGCAGCGCAAAGCCGAGCAGGCTATCGCCCTCGTCCAGCTTCGTCGCCATCACACCCTTGCCCGCGCCGGCCACCACGTTGATCTCGCCCACTGCAAACAGCAGCGCCCGACCCTTCCGCGTCACCACGGCCACCGTCTCCTTGCCATCGCTCACCCAGACCTGCGTCACCCGGTCCTCGGCAAAGCTCGGCTCGGTCCGCATGAAGAGCCGACCATTCACCGTCGAGGGCTCTGCAAAGCCGGCCACCGAGATCCGAAGGCAACGGCCGCCGCGCGTCATCGCTACCGCATAGGGCGGCACGGGATCGCCTTCGCCGAGGGCCGCCAAATCCGCCTCCGATATGACGGGCAGACACCGGCCATCACTCGTCGCGACGCCCACCACATGCTCGCCGTCGGTCCACGAGAACTTGGTCCCGATCGCCTCGCCGTAGCCGGTTGTCTGCGTGATGTCCGCGACCCGCATCGTGTAGACGCGACCCACGCTCGTAAAGATCATCAGCGTCTCACGCGTAGAGGCAGGCAGCGCCCAACCCACCGCGTCGCCCTCGCGCACGCGCACGGCCGACAGCTCGGTGTAGCTCTTCTGCCGCTTGAACCAGCCCTCGCGCGTCACCAGCACAATCGAGTCCTCCGCCACGATGTACTGCTCCTCGCTGAAGACCACCTCCTCCACCGGGCCGGTGATCTTCGTGCGGCGCTTGTCGCCATAGGCCTTCACCAGCTCGGTCAGCTCACCCTTGATGAGCTCCCACATCTTGCCTTCGCTCTTGAGCGTCGCCTGAAGTTGTTTCGCCAGTTTCTCCTTCTCCTTCAGCTCTGCCAGGATGTCGTTGATCTCCAGCTTCGCCAAACGATACAGCTTGGTCTCTAGGATCGCCTCGGCCTGCTCGTGGTCGAGCTCGAAGCGCACCATCAGCTTCGTCCGAGCGTCGGCCTTGTTCGAACTCGTCCGGATCAGTCGAATCGCCTCGTCGAGCGCATCGAAGATCTTCGCAAAGGCCTCCAGGATGTGAATCCGTCGGAGCAGCTGCGCCAGGTCGAACTCGAGGCGGCGTTGCGTGACCTCGTATCGGAAGGCCTTGAACTGAACCAACACCTCGCGCAGGTCCACCCGGCGAGGCGTCAGCGCGTCGCCCACACCGGTCGGCACGAGCACCGTCATGTTCACGGAGAACCGGGTCTGTAGCTGCGTCTTCTTGTAGATGAAGGCCATGACTGGCTCAGGCGATGCGTCGCGCTTGAGCTCCAGCACCACCCGCACCTCTTCCGTCGATTCGTCGCGTACATCGGAGAGCTGCGGCAACCGCCCGGCTCGAACATGGTCGGCAATCTCCGATACCAGGTTCGCCTTGTTCACCGCATAGGGGACAGAGGTGATGATGATCAGCTTGCGACGCGCCTCCTCCTCGATCCGATACTCGCCCCGGTAGTCGATTGCGCCTGTGCCGTTCTTGTAGACCTCGATGATCTCCGCGCGGCTGTTGAGAATCTCGCCGCCCGTCGGGAAGTCGGGCCCCTTCACAAAGCGGGTGACCAGCTTCTCCGTCGTCAGGTCGGGCTCATCGATCAGCGCAATCAGCGCATTCACCACCTCGCGCAGGTTATGCGGCGGAATGTTGGTCGCCATGCCAACAGCAATGCCTGTCACGCCGTTCAGGAGCAGATTTGGAAGCTGCGCAGGCAACACCACCGGCTCGTCCCGCTCGCCGTCGTAGGAGGGCCGCATGGGCACGGTATCCTTCGCTAGCTCCGACAGCATCTCCACAGCGATGTGCTGCAGCCGCACCTCGGTGTAACGCATCGCTGCGGGGGAGTCGCCATCCATGGAGCCGAAGTTCCCCTGGCCGTCGACCATCGGGTACCGAAGCGAGAAGGTCTGCGCCATACGCGCGAGCGCCTCGTAGATCGACAGATCGCCGTGCGGGTGATGCTTACCCATCACCTCGCCAACCACCGAGGCACTCTTCTTGTGCTTGGTCTCGGGCAGCACCCGGAGGTGCTCGAACATCGTGTAGAGGATGCGCCGCTGCACCGGCTTGAGCCCGTCGCGCACGTCGGGCAGCGCGCGCGAGGTGATCACCGACAGCGCGTAGTTCAGGTATCGGGTGCGGGTGGTCTCTGCGAGGATAACATCCTCAATATTGTCAGCCATGCTATCCGCCGAGTCTCAAGTGGGCCGCGCAACATACTGAACATAGCATCAGCACTCAAGCGCAAAGTAAGCCCATCAGGCTACTCCGCGTGATCTGTGGCTGCAAAAAACGACAGGCAGAGATCTGGGAGCTACATGGCGGCCGACGCAAGTCGCGGAAGACCGCCTTCCGCCCCTGCCGAACCGGCCAACAACGCCAGAAGTCGTAGACTCGCGCAGCCAATCGCAGCTGGCCAGAAGAACGCGCGCGCACCTGCCGCCTTCGCCACTCCGAAGCTGCCTCACGCGCACGCGCGCAGGGCACACCGCACCCAGGCCCACATCGCACAGACCTCTCACGAGGCCTGCGTGCGGCAGCTGCGCGGAGCTGGGATACGAATGCGAGACGCAAAAACGCCTCAAGGCCGTTTCGGTGAAGAAACGACCTTGAGGTTTTAAGGGTGCCGGCAGCGACCTACTCTCCCACACAGTTGCCCGTGCAGT
>CAIQPA010000396.1 GCA_903873545.1 uncultured delta proteobacterium | reverse complement strand
TGGTGTAGGCAACGGTCAGGCCGCCCTGGAACTCGGGGTTGCCGACGCCCGTGGTCAGGCGGCTACCGCCGGCCAGCTTTACGCTCCAATTCTTCGCGAAGGTCGCCTCGAGCCCCACAAGGCCCAGCCGGCGAAGCTCCAGCGCATTCTCCTCGTCGCCCGCGAAGGTCCGCGTGCCGGTGGCCTCGGCGGTGAGGCCGAGCCACTTCGTCAGCGGGATGCGGGCCGCGCCGCCCCAGACCAGTGCGGTGCCCTGCTCGTAGTTGCCGAGCTTCACATTCTCGAGGAGCTGCACTCCGGCGTTGCCCGCAATCCAGAAGCCGGGCGCAAAGACCCAGTCACCCAGGAGCCGCGGCGCAACGCGGAAGGCGCCGCCCTGGAACTTGGTCCCGGAACCCGTGGGGATGACAACGTCCGAGGCGAACGACATCGCGAAGCCCGGCTCCGCTGCCTTCTTGGGCCCGAAGAGCAGCACCTTGGGGGTGACCCGGATGTCGCCAAGGCCACCACCGTCAGAGACTTCGGTGAAGCCGAGGCCGACGGGGTTGCGCGGCGTGTTGGTCGTCTGCATGAGCACAACCGGGAGCTCCATCGAGAGCTCAAGCCGCTCCCACAGGCCGATGCCCGCAAGCAACGAGGCGGTGCCCTGCGATACGATCAGCGCCTGGGTCTCTTCGGTGCCATTCGTCTCGACGAGCGGCTTGCCGGCCCAGTCAAAGCCAATACCGGCCGTGTAGGAGAGGTGGCCCAGCGGACGGGCGTTGTCGACCGTCATGCCGCTGTCGGACTGCGAGCCAACGGCGTGGAAGGAGCGGACTTCGAAGCCGCTGAGCGCTTCGGCGGCGGCGGCGGGGCTGGCGACGGCGACGGTCGCGAGCAGGAAGGCGATGGTGCGCATGAGCAATCTCCTAGGTCGTTTCATTCAATCGCGGCTGCCAGCGCTGCAGCAGCAGCCGGCTCGCCTCACGGACACGGCGGGGGGCCGGGCCACCCACCACATCGCGGGCGTTGACTAGCCCCACCATGCTTAGCCCCGCAAGGGTTTCGGGCGCAATCTTCGGGCAGTGTTCCCGCGCCGCCTCGAGCGGAAGGTCGCGCAGCTCGCAGCCAAGCTCCAGCGCCATGCGCACAAGCCGGCCCGTCTGATGGTGTGCCGTGCGCAACGGCTCTCCCGCCAGCACCAGCCGCTCGCAGAGGTCGGTCGCATCGATCTGGCCCGTGCAGGCCGCCGCCATCCGGTCGCGCCGGAAGGTCGCCGCATCGAGCATCACCGCCGCAACCTCGAGTGAGACCGTGAGCGTCCGGTGGGTGTCGAAGAGCGGCTCTTTGTCCTCTTGCAGGTCCTTGTTGTAGGCGAAGGGCAGCCCCTTGAGCGTCGTCAGGAAGCCGGCCAGGTTGCCCACCGTCCGCCCCGCCTTGCCCCGCAGCAGCTCTGCGCCGTCGGGGTTCTTCTTGTTGGGCATCATCGACGAACCCGTCGTCACCCGGTCATCGAGCTCGAGGAAGCCGAACTCCGCCGTCGACCAGAGCACCCACTCCTCGCCCCACCGGCTCAGGTGGAGCATCAGCATGGCGCCGGCGTAGAGGAAGTCTGCCACAAAGTCCCGGTCCGACACCGCGTCCAAGCTGTTGGCGCTGATGGCGGAAAAGCCGAGCTCCCGCGCCGTCATCTCACGGTCAATCGGAAGGCTGGTGCCGGCGCAGGCGCCGCTGCCGAGCGGCGAGACATCGGCCGATGCCGCAG
>CAIQPA010000395.1 GCA_903873545.1 uncultured delta proteobacterium | reverse complement strand
GGGTACCTGTCAGGAAGAGGAGCCGCGCACCTACGTCCCGGTCGGTGGCGCCTGCGACGCCGAGGGAGCACGCTGCCTGCGCTCCTACTGCGACGGCACCGTTTGCCAGCCCTACCCCACGCCCGGCCAGTCCTGCGCTGCGACCAATCGGTGCGACGGCGGCTTCTGCGACACGGCCACCGACACCTGCCGCCTCTGGCTCGACACCGGCGCCGCCTGCAGCAACACGCGCGACTGCCGCGACGGCCTCTTCTGCGACCTCAACATGAACATGCCCGCCTGCATGCCGCGGCTCTCCAATGGCGAGCCCTGCACCAGCCCAGGTCCATCAGACAGCTGCGCCTCGGGCATCTGCAACGAAGAGAGCCTCTGCTCCGATGCCTTCGCTCCGATTGCCTGCGCCGACCGCTGAGGAGAGCCGGCTCAGAGCCTGCTAGCCCTTTGCCTGCGCCGCAACGGCGGCCGCTGCAGCCGCAATCGCCTCCTGGTCGCCCAGGTAGTAGACCTTCCGCACCGCGAGCGTCTTGCTGAGTTCGTAGACGCGGGGAGCGGCGGTCGGGATGTTCATGTCGGCGATGGCATCGCTTGAGATGCCCTCGAGGTGCTTCGCAATCGCGCGCAGGCTGTTGCCGTGTGCCACCACCAGCGGTGTTCCGCCGGCCCGCAGCTGCGGAACCAGCACATCGTACCAGTAGGGGAGCACCCGCTCGACGACATCCTTGAGACATTCGGTGTCGGGGAGCTGCTCGGGCGCGAGCGAGGCGTAGCGCGGGTCGTGCGACGGGTGGCGGTCATCCACCACCGAGAGCGGCGGAGGCGGGGTATCGTAGCTCCGGCGCCAGGCGAAGACCTGCTCCTCGCTGTGCTGCGCGGCGGTCTCCTTCTTGTTGAGCCCCTGCAGCGCGCCGTAGTGGCGCTCATTCAGCCGCCAGTGGCGATAGACCGGGATGAAGTCGAGCCGCGCGGCATCAAGGCCAATCTGCGAGGTGTGGATGGCCCGGCGCAACAGCGAGGTATGCACAGCGCTCGGCAGGATGCCCTCCTTGCGGAGCAGCTCGCCGGCCGCACGGGCCTCGCCGCGCCCCTTCTCGCTCAGGTCCACATCGGTCCAGCCGGTGAACCGGTTCTCCACATTCCAGGTGCTCTCGCCGTGACGGAGCAGAATCAGTTTGTAGCTCATGGACGCCAGCTCCCATGGTATTCGTTGTCTTCCACCGCAATCGCCGTCTTGCAGACCTCGAGCGGCACAAAGGTGTCCATCATTACCGCCAGTTCGTTCGTGCTCCGATGGCCGATGGAGCCCTCGTAGGCGCCCGGGTGGGGGCCATGCATGACGCCGCGCGGGTGGTAGGAGATGCTCCCCGAACCGATGCCCTTGCGCGAGATGAAGTTGCCCTCCGCGTAGAAGAGGATCTCGTCGCAGTGCACCGCCTCGTGCGGGTAGGGACAGGGGATGGCCTGCTCATGGAAGTCGACCATGCGCGGCACGAAGCTGCAGATGATGCCGCCGCCAAAGGCGAAGGTTCCATGCCAATCGGGCGGCAGGTGGACCAGGCCGGCACGGGCCTGGAACTTGAGGATGTTGAAGGTCCACGGATAGACGCTGCCATCCCAGCCCACGACATCGAGCGGCGAGTGGGCGAGCGTGAACTGCGTGAAGCGGTCCTGCTGCTTCACGACGAAGGTGCGGATGCCCTCGTCGTTCGGCCCGGTGAAGGTGGGCGCGATGAAGTCGCGGTGGCAGAAGGGGGCGTCCATGCGGATCTGACCGTTGTGGGTCAGCCACTGCTTGGGCAGCCGGATGGTGTTCCGAATCTCGAAGCAGATCCAGTCCTGCTCCACCCCTTCGTCGAGCACGAACCGGTGCTTGATGCTCCGGGGCACGCAGACATAGTCGCGGTGGCCGAAGCGGAGATCGCCCAGCGGCGTGCGGAGGATGCCCGAGCCCTTGTGGATGTAGTAGAGGTCGTCGCCGTCGGCGTTCGAGAAGTAGACAGGGTCCGACTCGGTCGGCTTCACCGATGAGAAGACCACATCCTTGTTGAACTGGAGCGCCACGCGGGAGTTCAGCGGGGAGCCACCGCGGCGGGGCAACTCGAACGACTTGAAGTGGCGCCGACGCAGCGGCATCACCGTATCGAGCCCTTCGGCGACGGGCGGCGCGAAGCCATACTCCGAGACGCCCCACTCCGTGTGCCGGTGCGGCTCATGCAGGTGGTACATGAGCGTGAAGGGGCCATCGAAGCCCTCACGGGTGTGGGCCTCCTCGTGCCGAATGCGCCCCTCTGCATCGGTGAACTTGATGTGATGCTTGGCCGGGACCTCGCCCGCTACGAGCCGCTGAATCATCGCTGCCTCCGCTGGTTAGATGCGACCCGTCGCCTGCTGT
>CAIQPA010000394.1 GCA_903873545.1 uncultured delta proteobacterium | reverse complement strand
TGGAACGGCAGCGCCTTTGGCGACTGTATCGCCACCGCCTGCGCCCCCGGCTTCCATGTGGAGGGCGGCGCCTGCCTGAGCGACACAAAGACCTGCAGCAACGCCTCCGGCACTGGCTTACAGAAGTGGGTCTCCGGCACCACCTACGCCACCTGCCTGCAGCCGCTCGGCGGCCTCTGCAGCGCCAACAGCGACTGCGACAGCAACAACTGCCCCGCCGCGACGACTGGCCTCCCCGACCGCCGCTGCGCACCCACCGGCATGATCTATCTGCCCCCCGCTACCTTCACCGCCGGTAGCCCCAACGCCGAGGCATCGAGCGAGGCAGATGAAAACCTCTTCCAGGCCACCATCTCCCGCGGCCTCTTCATCGGCACCACCGAGGTCACCCAGGCCCAGTGGAAGGCGCGCTCGAACAACATCAACCCCTCCTGCTTCCAAAGCACCCTTGGGGGCGGTAGCTGCACCACGAGCAACCCCTCTTACATCAACGACAGCGCCCCCGTCGAGCGGGTGGATTGGGACTCTGCAGCCGCCTTCGCCAACGCCCGCTCGCTCGCTGAGGCTCTCACCCCCTGCTACCAGCGCCGACAGTACAGCAACGCTCCCTACAACGCCTACGATGCCGATTGGCGCGACGGCGACTCGATGCAGGTCACCAGTCTCGCCACCATCGGCTGCGATGGCTACCGGCTCGCCACCGACGCCGAGTGGGAGTATGCAGCCCGCGGCGGCACCCGCGGCCCCGCCTACAATGTGCCGAACGGCAGCGCCTCCGTGTCGCAGGCCAACCTCAACGCCATCTCGTGGAACACCTCGAACGCGGTCGGCCCGGGGGCCCGTACCCATGCCGTCATGCTCAAGACGCCCAATGCCTTCGGACTCTACGACATGCTCGGCAACGTCTTCGAGTGGGGGCACGACCGTTACTTGGCCAACCCGACCACCGCTCAGACCGACCCCATCGATCACTCCACCTGGGGTGGGGCGGGGAACCTGTATCACAGCCTCCGCGGGGGAGCCTACACGAGCGGCAACGCCACGGGCCTCCGCATCGCCGATCTCAGCTTTAACACCGATTGGAACTTCGCCGACCAGACCACGGGCCTCCGCTTGGTCCGCACCCCCGTGCTCACCCCGCTGCGCGGCCTCTGCCCCTCGGGCTACCATGTGAGCGGCGCCATCTGCGAGCCAGACCTGCTGGCCTGCGCCACCACCGCCACCAACGCAGTGGGCACCGCCAAGAGCTGGGATGCGGTCACGAGCACCTACGGCGCCTGCCTGCCCTACACCTGCGCCGACGGCTTCCACCTCGAGGCCGGCGCCTGCCTCAGCAACAGCAAGACCTGCACCGTCGGCAGCCAGACGGGCATCAAGAACTGGAGCACCGGCACCACCTACAGCGACTGCAAGCTGCCGCTTGGTGCCCTCTGCACCACAGACGCCGACTGCGCCAGCACCACGCTCGCGCCCAACTACTGCGCCACCGGCCCCGCGGGCACCGCCAACGACCGCTGCTCCCCCGCCGGCATGAACTACCTCCCCGCCGGCTCCTTCATCATGGGCTCGCCCGCGGGCGAGATCAGCCGGCTGGCCAACGAGGTGCAGCACCGGGTGACGCTCAGCCGCCCCGTCTTCATGGGCACCAAAGAGGTCACCCAGGCCGAGTGGGCTCGTCTGGCCGGCGACCTCAACCCCTCCTGCTTCCAGACCACCACGGGCACCACCTGCGCAACGGTCCTCACCGCGGGCACTGCCAACCCCAACGGACCCGTGGAGCGGGTGGATTGGTATGCTGCGATGAACTACGCCAACGCCCGGTCGGAGAGCGAGGGGCTCACCCCCTGCTACACCAACAGCAACCCTCGCGACTCGTGGGCCGATGGTGACCTCGTCTTCAACTTTACCAGGCTCGGGATCATGGCCACCCTCAACTGCACAGGCTACCGGCTGCCCACCGAGGCGGAGTGGGAGTATGCTGCCCGCGCGGGTACTACGGGTTCCATTTACAATGCGGCCAACCCGCTGTTGGCGACGCAGGCCGAGCTCAACCTCATCTCCTGGAACGGCACCAATGCGGGCGGACGGACGCAGGCGGTTGGCCAGAAGCTGCCCAACGCCTGGGGCCTCTACGACTTCCACGGCAACGTCTATGAGTTCCAGTTCGATTTCCTCGAGGCCTATCCGACCACCCCCGTCACCGACCCCGCCACTACGGGTTCTAGCTTTTTCGGCGGGGTACGAGGCTTCTCCTATGGAAATGCGCTGGGAGACATGCGGGCAGCGCGTCGGTACGAGATCACCGACTATCAGGCTTCCGCCGCGACATCCGGTTTTCGTCTGGTCCGCACCGCGGTGCTGCCCATCGCACAGTCGGCCTGCCCCACGGGCTACCATGTGAACAGCACCGACAAGGTCTGCAGCCCCGACATCATCGCCTGCGGTAGCGCCTCGAGCACCACGCTCCTGACGGCGACGCAGACCTGGAACGGCACCGCCTACGGCGCCTGCACGCCCTAAGGCCCGGCCACGCTCTCCACCGCGCCGCGCTCCCGCAGGGGAGGGCGGCGCTGCTGCTTTTGGGGTGGTGGGTGGCATGAATCCCAGGGCGTCGCCCTGG
>CAIQPA010000393.1 GCA_903873545.1 uncultured delta proteobacterium | reverse complement strand
GGTGCTGCACGGTCTCCCGGCGCCCGGCTGGCTCGGCCTGGTGGGCTAGATGCCGAGGTAGAGCCGCTTGCCGAAGTCGGGCGAGAGCTGGTGCATGGCAAGGATCGCCTCTGCCGCAGTGACCAGATCGTAGTCGATGCGGAAGAAGGAGAGCTCGCGCGTGACCGAGTCGTAGAGGGTGTAGCAGGCTCGGGCGTCGTTATCGCGCGGCTGGCCCACCGAGCCGACCGTAACCACATACTTCCGATTCGGGTCGAACTTCATCACGGGGCCGTGAACCTCGCGGACGCGTACCGCCTGGCCGTCGCGCCAGAGCTCGTAGCTCTTCGTGAGGTGGCTGTGGCCCATGAAAGTGACGGGCGCGAGCGTCTGGTAGTGGTCGGTGAGGCCGATGGCCTGCGCGTTGTTGAAGACGTAGTCGAAGGCTTCTGGGTCCACGGGGCTGCCGTGCGAGAAGCAGATGTCTTCGTGCATCACGGTGTAGGGCAGGTTGCGGAGCCACTCGATGTTGGAGGGGGTCAGCAGCGACTTGTGGTGGTCGAGCGCATGTTTGGCGGCGTCGTAGTAGAAGCCGTAGTCCATGCGTCCCGAAACGGCGGCATCGTGGTTTCCGACGATGCAGTGTTTCACGAGCGGGCGCACGATGTTGCAGCACTTCTCGGGGAAGCCGCCGTAGCCGACGACGTCGCCGAGGCAGACATACATGTCTGGCTGCAGCAGGGCGTAGGCCTTGAGGACGACCTCCAGCGCGGGCAGGTTGGCGTGGACATCACTGAAGATGGCGATTTTCATGCGGACTCTTCGAGGTTGAACCGCCTTCGTAGAACATAGCGGCGCGGTTCGCCACCCCGCATTGCTTGTCGGGGGGCGCGGCTCTGACTAGCAGGGCGGCACCGCGCGGCGGCCGATAGCGTCGGTGTCGTCTCGCAACCTCCCCACCGGTGACACCGTGGCCTCTCATCTTCGGTTCGAGTTCCGTCCCCGTTTCGTGACTGCGGCGAGCCTCTTCGACGGCCACGACGCCTCGATCAACATCATCCGTCGGGTGCTGCAGGCTGCCGGCGCGGAGGTCATCCACCTGGGGCACGACCGGTCGGTTTCCGAGGTGGTGCGGAGCGCGGTGCAGGAAGATGCGCGCGGTCTCGCGGTCTCGTCGTATCAGGGCGGCCACAACGAGTACTTCACCTATCTCCTCGACCTGCTCCGCGGTCAGAACCGGGGCGACCTGAAGGTCTTTGGCGGCGGTGGCGGGACCATCACCGACGCGGAGATCGCGGCGCTCGAGGAGGCCGGCGTAGCCCGCATCTACTCTGCCGAGACGGGGCGTCGGATTGGCCTCGAAGGCATGGCGGCGGAGATGATGGCGCTTGTGCGCGGGCAGGGCGAAGTGGCGGGCGAGCCGTCGGAGATTCACGCGGGGCTGACCGAGTCGGCCGTCGCGCGCTGGCTGACCTGGGCCGAGGCGGTGGTCGAGGCTGCGATGGATGGCGATGCTGCTGCCGTTGCCTGGCGCGAACGGCTCGAGGCCTCGGCGGCGCAGGCGCGGCTTCGGACCGTTGTGGTGGGCATCACCGGCACGGGCGGCGCGGGCAAGTCGTCGCTGACAGACGAACTGGTACGGCGCTTCCTGAGTTCCTACCCGGAGCTCCGCATCGGCGTCATCAGCGTCGACCCGACCCGCAAGCGTACCGGTGGTGCGCTGCTCGGCGACCGCATCCGGATGAACGCTGTTTTTGACGACCGCGTCTTCATGCGTTCGCTTGCCACGCGGCAGGCCGACCGGGCGCTGTCGGAGGCCTCGGAAGATTGCGCGCGGATTCTCGCGCTTGCCGGCTACGATCTCATCCTGCTGGAGACTGCGGGCATTGGCCAGAGCGACTCCAAGGTGACCGAACTCTGCGACGTCTCGCTCTATGTGATGACGCCCGAGTTCGGCGCGCCGTCGCAGCTCGAGAAGATTGAGATGCTCGACTATGCCGACCTCGTTGCCATCAACAAGGCCGACAAGCGTGGCTCGGAAGATGCCCGCAAGTATGTGGCCAAGCAGATGCAGCGGAACCGGGTGCAGTTCGACCGCGACCCCGACGCCATGCCGGTCTTCACCTGCTCCGCATCACGCTTCGGCGATGCCGGCGTGAACCGTCTCTTCGGCGCTCTCACGCAGCGTATCTCCGACGTGCGGACCGGCTGGGTACCCGCGAGCGTCAACGATGCCGTGCCGTCGCTGCCGACCGTCGTGCCCTCGTCGCGCACCCGCTACCTCTCGGAGATTGGCGACACCGTTCGCGGCTATCACCAACGGGGCGGAGAGC
>CAIQPA010000392.1 GCA_903873545.1 uncultured delta proteobacterium | reverse complement strand
GTAAAGACCAACTTCACGCCGATCGCGCGCAGCTCTTCGCGCTCGCCCTCCAGGTCGGCCAGCGTCAGCGGATGGGCAGCGAGCCAGCCTGCTTGGAAGGTCAGCGTCAGCGTCTTGCCCCGGGCCCGCGCACCCGCCAGCACCACCGGCTCCTCCGCCCGCTCGCGATGCAAGAGCACCGCCAACCGGAGCAGCACGGAGAGACGCCGGAGCAGCTCCGCCTCTTCGCGGCTATGCGCCTCGAAGCTCTTGTCGGCCAGCGACTTCCGGTGCGAACGGATCAGCTGCGCAAGCGCCCCCTGCTCGTCGCGCGAGAAGCCCGGCATCTCGGAGTGCTCCACCAGGTAACCACCATGCTTGTGGTAACCCGAATGGCTGATGGAGAGCCCCACCTCGTGCAGACGAGCCGACCAGGCCAGCAGCTCCGAGGCCTCCTCGCCCTCGAGCGACCAGGCGCCCTCCAGCTGATCCCGCAGGAAGCCTGCGAGCACCTCCACCCGCCCCGCCTGCACCTCGTCCACATGACACTGCTCGCTCATGCGCCGGATGGTGAAGTCGCGGATGTCGTCGTGCCGCAACCGCCCCATCTGCTCGTAGAGCAGCCCCTCGCGCATCGCCGCCTGCGTGTACTGCAGCCGCTTGATGCCGAGCGATTCGAAGAGCGCGATGAGGATGGCAACGCCGCCGGCAAAAATCGGGTGCCGGTCGCTCTTGAGCCCCTTCATCGAGAGCCTGTCGGTGCGGCCGGCCGCCTCGAGCGCAGCCCGCACCTTCTGCAGCGAGGCCAGCGTAATACCGCTCGTGGCCCAACCGTTGGCACGCACCACCTCGTCGATGGCACCGATGCTGCCCGACGAGCCAACCTCGCTCCGCCAGCCCTGCTCCAGCAGCCGGTGACGCGCCGCCAGCATCTCTCGCTTTGCTGCCAGCACAGCCTTATCGAAGCGGCCCGCGCTCAGCTCACCATCGCCGAAGAAGCGGAGCGAGAAGCTCACGCAGCCCATCGAGATGCTCTCACACAGCTCCGCCTCAAAGCCCCGACCAACGATGCACTCGGTGCTGCCGCCGCCGATGTCGATGACCAGGTGGCGGGTGCGGCTCGACGCAATCGTGTGGGCCACGCCGGCGTGAATGAGCCGCGCCTCCTCCTGCCCCGAAACAATCTCGATACGGTGGCCCAGTCGCTCCTCCGCCTCGCGCAAGAAGGTCCGTGCGTTGCGCGCCTGCCGCAGCGCGCTCGTCCCTACCGCCCGAATCCGTTCGGGCGCCACGCCACGAAGCCGCTGGCCGAACCGCTCCAGCGTTGCAAAGGCCCGCTCCTGCGAGGCCTCGTCCAGCACCCCCTCCTCGGTCAGACCAGCCGCCAGCTGCACCCGCTCCTTGAGCCGGTCCACCACCTGCAGTTCGCCGCGCACCTCACGGGCGATGACCATGTGGAAGCTGTTGGATCCCAAATCCACAGCCGCCAGCAGAGAGGGCGTTCGCTTCACCGTAGAACCCATCGCAGCCACACTCCAGATACGACCAGCCGCCTGTCGCCGGAGCCACTCCCTACTCCCTGCACGGCGGAGTGTCGACCGCACCCAGGGTGATGGCAATCACTCACCTCCAACGGCGCGGGGGCCACCCGCCACGCCACAGGTCGCGCGAATGTCGGTGATGCCCGCAGGCTGCGTCACCAGGTAGCTACGCGAGGAGGTCTTTAGGGGTTTGCGAGCGCTGCGGTCGGTTCGCAGCCCGTCGGGTCAACGACTGCTCCCGAGCCCGAGCCCTCGGTTTTGTCGTCGCCCGAGCCCTCGGATTTGTCGTCGCCCGACCCGCTGTCGATGGATGTGTCACCTGAACCCGAACCGGTCTCTTCGGCTAGCTCGGTCTTCTTCACATCCGACGAACAGCCAGCACCAAGCACCCACCGAGCAAAATCTGTCCGATCCCGCGTCATGTGCTGTTCAACGAGTTCCCTTCGTTCTGGGCGGCCTCGGTCGTTTATCTGGACATTGTCACCATATTGTCACACAAAAGATAACGAACGGGCGCGAAACCCGAAGAATCGACACGCTGTTGTCACACATTGTGTCACATCGGAACTGCTTCGGAGTCAATCATGCAGTCCCGCCCGTTTGCCCTCCTGCTCTCCCCCCTCCTCTTCGCCTCGTCCACGGCGGCCGCGGCCGAGCTCATGAAGGATGAGGCCGGCAACAGCTTCTCCGTGGACGGCTACATCGAGCCCGGCATCCGCATCGTGGACGACCCGTGCTCCTTCTCGGCGAGCAACGTGGCTGATGTCGATGTGGCCGCAGACCTCGGTGACTGCACCACCACCCACACCCCCGATGGCTTCTTCCTGCCCCGCGCCCGCCTGCAGGTCTCCCGCTCCGTTGGCCCCAACCAGAAGTTCAGCATCGAGCTCGAGGCACTGAGCGCGGTCTCGCTCGTGGAAGCCAAGGCCGAGTTCAAGCTGCCTGCCGGTGCCGACCTGACCGTGGGCCGCTTCAAGGTCCCCTTCTCTGGCCAGGACCTGCAGTCCGACAGCAAGATTGCCTTCATCGACAAGGCTGACCTCGCGGGCGCAGGCCCCAAGCGCCAGTTCGGTGCCAACCTCGGTTGGAACGCCACGGAGATCGGCAGCCTCCCCGCGCAGTGGCTCCGCCTCGACGCAGGCATCTACAACGGCGAAGCAACCGACAGCGCCACCAACCTTCCCGCGACGGCCAACGCCGACAGCGACTTCCTCACCGCCGCCCGTCTTGCGCTCGCACCGCAGGGATTCACCCGAGGACTCGGTGAATCGGACCTCCGCGCCGCCGACAAGCGGGGGACCCTCGAGTGGCAGCTAGGCATCGCCGCAGCGACCGAAACCCGCGGTAGGGACAACGGCGACTACGATGAGCAGCGTGCAGCCGCCGACCTAACGGCCCGCTGGAACGGCTACAGCCTCTATGCCGAGGGCTTCCAGCTCGAGCGCAACTTCCCGGGCGGCGAGGACAGCCCGTTCGACTACACTGGCGCTGGGTGGCTTGTGCAGGCCACGGCCATCGTGGCTGAGACCGGAGACGGCCAAGCGGTTGAACTCGCGGCCCGCTTCGAGAGCTATGACCCCAAGAGCGAGGCCGACAAAGCAAACAATCGCTTCTTCATCCCGGGCAGCGTTGGTACGGGCCCCTTCAACAGCAGGGGCGAGCAGGCGCGCGACAACCTGGTCGTTGGTGCCACCTGGTACATCCGCAAGCACGATCTGAAGTTGCAGGCGAACTACACGACACGTACAGAGACGGAGCGCTGGGCCGGATCGGAGCTCTCTTCCGACATCGCCCGCGACGTGGACAACAATGTGGCCGGACTTCAGCTCACCTGGCGCTACTGATGTGAATCATGGGTAGCCGCTTCGCCGCTCTCCTCACCGCAGCGGCGGTTGCCCTTGTGCTCCTATCCGCGCAACCCGTTTTGGCTGCGCAGGATGGCAGCGCAGAGGCCTCCGGCAGCGGTGCGCCGGTCGCAGCGGCGCTACCGCCAGAGCAGGAGGCCAAGCGGCTCTTCGACGAGGCCGAGGCCGCCGCCAAGGCGGGCGACCGCCTCCGCGCCATCGAACGCTACGAACAGCTCACCAGCCGCTTCCCCTCCGTCCGAAACGCACGCATCGCGCGCCTCCGGAGCCAGCACCTCCGCGCCCTCCAAGGCGAGCCCGAGCCCGACCTCCGCGCCGCCTTCGATGAGGCCAAAGCCAATGCCGCACGACTCGGCCTGCCCGAAACCACCACCCGCGTCCGCTCGCTCGCAGACCGCGCCAAAGCACCCGCACTCCAGCAGGACCTCCAGCTCTGGCTCGCCGACGAAGCCCTCCGCGCCGGCCGCCCCGCTGAGGCCCGCGCCGCCTACAACGCCCTCCTCGACCTCGAGACCCTGACAACCGATCAGGCCCGCGCCACCGTCGCAGGCCTCCTCCGCAGCAGCACCTCCTTCCGCGACAGCGCCGATGCCCGCACCCGCATCCACGGCACCCTCGCCCTCCGCGGAAACCAGTTCGACGAGGCCGTCGCGACCCGCCTCCACGACGAGGCCAACGACCACCTCTTCAGCCTCCTGGCCCTCTACGCCTCCTTCCTCACCCTGCTCCTCGCTGCGCTCCACGTCGCGGCCGCACTGATGCGCCGAACCGCGAAACTCCCCGCCGGCTTCTGGCGCCCCAGCCTCCTCTTCCCGCTCTACGCCTTCACGGGCGCCGGTCTCTTCGCCGATTCGTGGGAGCATGGCCGCCTGCTCCCCTTCGTCGCTGGTGGCCTCGCCGTCACGCTCCTGCTCCTGCTCCTGCGCATCGCCGACGCCCGCCGTCCCCCCGTCGGACGGTGGCGCTTTTCCGCAGCAACGCTCCACATCGCAACCATGCTTGCGGCACTCTACCTCGTGTTCTACGCAGCCGATCTGCAGCACCTCATGGGACTCTGACCGCCATGGCTCACCAGACGCTACAGCGCAGCCGCGACGAACTCGCCGCAGCCATCGATGGCCACCCAGGCCTCCTCCGCCTGCAGGCCGGCTTCAACCCCAACTCCAGCTCCGTCGGCAGCGTCGTCCAGTTCATGCTCTGGAGCGCCGTCGCAGCCACCGCCGTCTACCAGACTGCCGCCCTGCTCTTCCCCCGCACGGCATCCACACCGCCGGCAGATCCGCCGCCGACCGACCCCGCATGAAGATCCGGCCCGAAGACTTCGGCGCCATCGTCGCCACCGACGATCCGCCCGCCCTGCTCTTCGTCGATCGCGCCCTCGCCACCGAGCTCGGACTCCCGCACCAGGAGCGCTGGGACAACCCCCGCGGCCACCTCTCCGCCCCCACAGAGGTCCACCTCCTCCTCACCCGCCGCTGCGACGCAGGCTGCCCCCGCTGCTACGTCAACGCCACGCCCGACGGCGCCCAGCAGCCGCGCGAAGAGGTCTTCGCCTGGCTCTCCGCCCTCGCTGCCCAGGGCGTCTTCCACGTCGCGCTCGGCGGCGGCGAGAGCATGCTCCGCGACGACCTCTTCGCCATCGCCGACCATGCACGCAGCGTCGGCCTCGTACCCAACCTCACCACCAGCGGACTCGGCATGACCGCCGAGCTCGCAACCGAGTGCCGCCGCTTCGGACAGGTCAACCTCTCGCTCGACGGGCTCGGCGAAACCTACCGCAACAGCCGCGGCTACGACGGCGCCGCCATCGCCCTCCACGCCCTCGACCTGCTTGTCGCTGCAGGCGTCCCCACCGGCATCAACTTCGTCGTCTCGCGCCACACCATCGGCGACCTCGAGGCCACCACCGCCGAAATCGCACGCCGCGGCGGCAACGAGGTCGAGCTCCTCCGCCTCAAGCCCACCGGCCGCGCAGGCGTCAGCTACCCGCACGACCGGCTCCTCCCTGAGCAGGCCGCCTCGCTCCTCCCCCGCGTCGTCGCCCTCATCGAGCAATACCCCACGGTGAAGATGAAGGTCGACTGCTCCTTCGTCCCCCTCCTCTGCGCCACCGGCCCCAACCCCGACACCCTCGCCGCGCTCGGCGTCGTCGGCTGCGAAGCCGGCAACGTCCTTGCCGCCGTCTCCCCCGAGGGCGCCGCCACCGCCTGCTCCTTCATCAACGACCGGCTCGGCTCCGTCGCCGCACTCACCGAGCGCTGGGACGACCACCCCGTCCTGCAGCGCTGGCGCAGCTTCCACACCACCGCCCCGGAGCCCTGCGCCTCCTGCCCCTACAGGCTGGTCTGCAAGGGCGGCTGCAAGGCTGTCTCCAAGTTCTACCATCACGGCGACCCCTTCCACCCCGACCCCGAGTGCCCGCGCGTGGTCGCGCATCGCGAAGGCCGACCCTTTGTGACCAACCCCATCACCCTGCCTGCCCATGTCTGAACAACGCACGCCCGCCGTTCTCCGCGCCGAGTCGCTCCTTGTCTGGGCGCTCGCGGCGGTGCTCTTCTACGCGCTCGACCGCGCCTACGCCGACCTCACCAGTCCCCCCTTCGACCCGGTCAGCATCATCGCCACGGCCCGCATCGACTACTTCTGGCGCATGGCCCTCTCGGCCTTCATCGGCACCTTTGCCATGCTCGCCTGGCCCCGCATCGCCTCCGGCCGCGAGGAGCGGGCCACAACGCTGCTCTTCCGCGCAGCCCCCTGGGTCGTTGTCTTCTCCGCGATCCTCATGGTGGTGTTCGCATGAACCTCCTCCTCGCCAACATCCACGGCCACATCCTCCTCCTCGCGGTGGCGCTCTGCTTCCATCCCTGGACTGCCCTCCGAAAGGCCACGCGGCCAGCCTTCGGCACTCGCCTCACCGCCTACCTCGCCGCCTCGCTCATGTTCGCGGGCAACGCGCTCGGCTGGTACATCTACCCCGACTACCGCATCGAGGTGAAACGCCACCTCTACCTCTACTCCGAGGCCGCCGGGCTCGGCTTCGAGGTCAAGGAGCACTTCGCCTTCTTCGCCGTCGTCCTCTCGATTGCAGGTGCCTACGCCGCCTTTGTCTCGGCGAGCCAGCGCCACCCCTCGCTCACCGCGATCGTCCGACTCAGCTTTGCGGCCGCCGCGATCCTGGGGACCATCGCCATCGGGCTCGGCATCTGGGTGGCCTCGCTCCGCGGCTTTGCCTACCCGGCAGCACCGTGAGCAGCGCGCCCCGCATCGGCATCCTCACCCTCTCCGATCGGGCCTCCTCCGGCAGCTACGAAGACCGCTCCGGGCCGGCCATCGCCGCCTACCTCGACGAGGTGCTGCTGCAGCCCTTCGAGACCTGCTACCGCCTCATCCCCGACGACCGCGAACTCATCGAGGCCACCCTCATCGAGCTCATCGACCGGCAGGGCTGCAGCCTCGTCCTCACCACCGGCGGCACCGGCCCCGCAGCCCGCGATCTGACGCCCGAGGCCACACGCGCCGTCGCCGACCGCGAGCTCCCCGGCTTCGGCGAGCTCATGCGCCTCCGCTCGCTCGAGCAGGTGGCCACCGCCATCCTCTCGCGCCAGACCGCCGCCACACGCGGCAGCGCGCTCATCATCAACCTACCAGGCAAGCCGCAGGCCATCGCGCTCTGCCTCGATGCCGTGATGCCCGCTGTGCCCTACTGCATCGACCTCATCGGCGGCGCCCGCCTCGAGACGCGCACCGAACGGCTCGTGGCCTTCCGGCCCAAGAGCTAGGCAGCGCGCCGACGGCGGAGCGCAAGCAGGCCGAGCCCGACGAGGCCAAACAGCCCCGCAGCGTTGCCACCCGTCGAGCAGCCACCGTCAGAGGCGGCGCGACCCACGCGGCGCTCACCGTCGCCCGGGTTGAGTTCGAACGACCGGTCGGGGAAGGCCTTCGCTGCCGCCACATTATGCGCCGCGAGCTCTGCCAGCGGGCTCCGGCCATCGGTCCGCGGTACCGCCACAGGCGCGCCCGTAGCGTTCGTCTGCTCGAGCACCGCGGCGCCCGGCATCGCATCGAGCTGGCCCGACCCGCTGTAACTGGTCAGCACCTCGCGGCCATCAGACAGCGTCACCACAATCGGCCCCGCATTGTAGTCGCCATCATTGGCGCAGATCATGACCGCCGTCGCGCGGTGCACGTTGTCCACATCGCCCATCTCACTGTTGAAGGCAAAGACCGGGTCCACGGTCATCTCCTCCGCAGACAGCGAAGTGTGCAGACGGGTGAAGTAGGGCAGGCTGTCGAAGAGCTCCTGCGCGTGACGCAGCGGCGCCACGATGGCCGCCTCCAGCTCGTTGGCGCAGGCCGCCTCGTCGAAATCGAACCCGGCCAGCTCGCTGCGGTAGCCCTCCAGGTTGTTCAAGAAGGTGCGCTGGTCCACGCCCGACGCAACCAGCGATGCCGGGATCGGGATGCAGCGACCGATGATCTCCAGCAGCTGCGCGTCGGCCGCAAACCCCTCGCTCTGCACCAGCCCGAAGAAGGAGACCGGGTCGCCCGTCATCGCCAGCTGCGATGTCTCCATCTGGCCCTCGGTGAAGAAGGCGTTGGCAAAGCGATCCGACGCGCCGGCAAACTCGGTCGTGAAGGCCTGGCCACCCGCCTCATCCATCGCATCGTTGATCAGCGCATCGTAGTTCGAGCCGCTCGAGAGCCAGTCAATGCGCGCCTCGTTGATGAGCACATGCAGGTAGTTCTCCGGCACCGCGCGGGCGTCGCCGAGCAGCCCCACCGTCACGCCCAGATCGGGCTGCGTCGCGATGGCCGTCAGCTGGATGGGGATCATCGGCTGTTCGTCGTCATACTTCAGCACAACCGGCGCAATCTCGCCCACGGTCCGGTCCTTCTGCAGCTTGAAGGCGACGAAGTGCATCTCGTCGCCCATCAGCACATAGGACTCCACCAGCGGCGCTGCGGTGGCGGGGATGATGTAGTCGTTCGCCGCCAGCCAATCGAAGAGCGCCAGCGTGTCGGTCGCCTGCAGAATGGCATAGTCGTAGGGCCCAACCTGCGACTGCGTCACCACCGTCACGCCGTCATCTGCGTTGCTCGTCGCATCGCCGCGCACACCACCACTTTCGGCCGACATCGGCGGATACATGCAGTTGCCGTCGTAGGTCATCGAGAGCTCGAACCGGATGCCGGCACGCTCCTTCATCACCCCGAACACCCGGTTCGACGAGACGCCCACCTCCGGCAGGCTCGGCACGGGAACCACCCAGGAGAACTCCTCCGCGGCGCCCGCGTAGTCCACCTTGATCTGCGCCTCCACACGGCCATTCTCGACCGCAAAAAGGATCTGCTCTCCCGTCTGGTCCACCGGTACATTCTGGCAGAAGAAGCCGCCGCAGGCCTCCGCGCGGGGAGCAAGCGCGACGAGCGACGCGATCGAGACTGCAGAGGCGATGCCGAGGTGAACCAGTTTCATGAAACCTACTCCGAGCGGAGGGTGGCGAGCGTGCGGCGACGAAGAATCGCGAGCGCAAAGAGGAGAAGTCCGAAGGCGTTGGCAGCGGCGCCACCCGTGGAACAGCCGCCGTTGCTCAGGTTCCGCTCGGTCGGGCGACCCGGCGGCGCAACAGGCGTAGCAGCGGTCGGATCGGTTCCGGCGTTGAGCGTAAAGGTCCGGTCAGGGAAGAGCGCAGCCGTAGCAGCATTCGCCGCGGCCAGCTCTGCAGCGGGGCTCCGCCCATCAGCACGACCCACCGACACCGGCGCACCCGAGGCGCCCGTCTCGGCGATGTCGTAGGCCGCAGGAAGCGCGTCGAGCGCAGTCCGGTCACCATACATCGTGGTCAGCAGCTGGCGGCCGTCGCCCAGCGTGATCGTGACGGGGGCATCCGAGCCGCCGTTGTTCGCATCCGCGCACAGCATGAGCCCTGTCGCACGGTGAACATTGTCCACATCGCCCAGCTCGCTGTTGAAGGCAAAGACGGGATCGACCGTCATCTCCTCCGCCGACAGCGAGGTGTAGAGCCGGGTGAAGTAGGGGTTGCGGTCGAAGAGCTCCTGCGCGTGACGCAGCGGCCCCACGATGACCAGCTCCAGTTCGTTTGCGAAGGCCGGCGCATCAAACGGCTGACCCTCCAGGTAGGAGGCATAGCCCGACAGGTTGTTGTAAAAGTCGCGCGGCTCCACGCCCATCGTGACGAGCTCCGCCGGCAACGGGATGAAGCGGCCGAGCAGGTTGAGCAGCTGCGTATCGCCGGCAAAACCCTGCGACTGCATCGCGTTGAAGAAGGCGACCGGATCGGTCAACGAGGCAAGCGTCGCGGTGTCGTAGCGACCCTCCGCAAAGAAGAGCTCGGCAAACATGCTCGCCGCGCCGGTCGGGCCGGCGAACTCGGTCGCAAACCCCTGACCGCCCGCCTCGTCCATCGCCTCGTTGATCAGCTCGCTGTAGTTGCTCCCAGACTGCAGCCAGTTCACCCGCGCCTCGTTGATGGAGACACTCAGGAAGTTCTCGGGCACCGAGCGGGTCTGGCCCAGGATGTTCACCGTCACGCCCAGATCCGGCTGCGTCGCGATCGCCGTCAGCTGGATCGGGATCATCGGCTGGTCGTCCTGGTAGCGCAGCGTCACAGGCTGGATGTCACCGACCTCGCGCTCCTTCTGCAGCTTGAAGGCCACAAAGTGCATGCTGTCGCCCATGAGCACATAGGGCTCCATGAGCGCGCCGGCCTCCGCAGGTACATTGTAGTCGTTGTCGCCCAGCCAGGTGAGCAGCGGCGTGAGGCTCGTCGCCTGAAGGATGGTGTAGTCGTAGGGGCCAACCTGCGACTGCAGCACCACTGTCACACCGCCATCGGTCGGCGGCCCGCCGCCAGCGTTCGGGTCGCCACCGCCAGCCCCAAAGTCGCCCTCCATCATCCACGGGTAACAGCCGTTCACCGTATCCCAGTCGAGCTGAAATCGGATGCCGGCGCTCGCAGCGAGTCGGGCAAACACCGTCGAAGAAGAGACCCCAATCTCCGGCAGGCTCGGCACCGGCACAACCCACGAGAAGTCGGCGGCCGCACCCTGGTACTGAATCTGAACGTGCGCCTCCACCTGGTCGCCCTCGACCGCAAAGAGGATCTGCTCGCCCGTCTGGTCGACAGGCACATTCTGGCAGAAGAAGCCGCCACAGGCTGCCGCAGGTGCGGCCTCGACGAACAGCGCTGAGGCACCGGAGACAAGCAGCGCGGCGAGGAGGGGAAGACGCATCGAGGACTCCAGGGTCATGGTCACAGATGGGGCGCAGCCAAGTTTGCACGATGCGTGCCACTGCGTTCTCAGCCCCCCATCCTGCCACCTTTGCCGCCGATGTCTAGGTTCGCGCCCCCAATCCGCGACCGGCCACCGCGGCTACGCCTCAGGAATTTGTGCGACGACTCGGCGCTGCTGCAGAAAACTGAGACCGGCACCGTACGAAGGCCTGCACACTGATCGCCTCGGAGCGCCAGCCGAGGCGGCGACTTGGAGCGAGGCGTTCTAACCACGAAGCAGGGGCCCCGCTCCGCGTTGCACGCTGCTAGGGCTCGTTGCTCGCGGTCGGGCTACCCGACGGCTGCAGCTCCGAGGGCCAACGGCCGAATTCACGGCGGAGCCGCTCCACGGTCAGCATGTGCCGGTAGCCATAGCGCACGGCGCCTTCGCGGTTGCGGCCACCACGACCGCCCGCATAGGCCGCCACATCGAGCTCGAGCGAATCGAGCTCCTTGGCGCTCCACTCAATCGCCACCGCAGGGTCCCGCAGCTGCGCACAGGTGGGGCGGCCGCGGAACACCTCGCGCGGCATCACCTGCACAATGCCACAGGCGCCGGCAGACGAGCGCAGGTCGTTCCGAAAGCGGGACTCATGCCAGGCGATCGCCACGATGTGGATGGGGTCGAAGCCATGACGCCGACCCGAATCCACCATCAGCCGTGCAATCTGGTCCACGAAGGCAGCAGAGAGCACCCGGTTCTCCGCCGAGGCCAGGTAGGAGATCATGTTCCCCGCATACTTCACATCAAGCTCGCGACGGGCCGCCTCCTCTTCTGCCGTTATCCGCGGCAACCCGGCCCCTGCGTCGTTCGCTACCACCGGAGTGGCCTCTTGCGTCTGCACCGCAACCTGGGGCTGCGGTGTGTCGCCGACGGGGGAGCTGCTGGCTGGCCGGACGGCCAGGAGGAGAAACCCAATCAGGGTAGGTGCAAAGCGAAACATGTGAGGAGGTGTGTCGGGTTCTCAGAGCAGGAGCACGCACCGGAGTGCGGCGAGGTGTCGAAGGAGGCCGGACGGTAGCGGTCGCCTTGCAACTTTGACAAGGCAGCGGGCCGAGCGGCCGAGATCGCCAAAGATCCCGCGTGAAACAAAAGTGAAACATCACCTGAGGGCGACCTGCGCCGAAAACTATTTTGGGGTCGATGCAGAAAGATCGCCCCGCTTTGAGCCGATCTCCCGATCTTTTGATGCCGCACAACCGCAAATGCAGGCCAATCGGCGTCTGAATTTCAACGCCAACCGGGGCAGATTTCCGCGTTGCGAATCGTCGCAAAGATGACCATTCTCCCGCTCTCCGCAGCGCGCTCCAACGCAGGCTGCTGGGCCCCGTTTTGCTCCCCCTATGCGACAGGATTTTGGCATGGCAACGCTCACACTCCGCGACTCCGGCGAGGTCCTTCAGGACGCGCCCTCCATC
>CAIQPA010000391.1 GCA_903873545.1 uncultured delta proteobacterium | reverse complement strand
TGCCTGTCGAGGATGCCGGCAGCCAAGGAACCCGGAGCATCATGGTCTGGGTTGCCCTGGTGACCATCATCGTGCTGATCGTCGCGGTGGCCGTTCTGCTCTGGCAGCTCGCTCATTAGGCTAGGCTGAGAGCGTCCGAAGCAGCGCGTCCGCGCCCGCAGCGAAGGCAAAGTCGCGGTCGGTCAGACCGCCGGCGTCATGCGTCGAGAGCCGGAGCGTGACCCTGTTGTAGACATTGTAGAGGTCGGGGTGGTGGTCGAGCGCGCGGGCGACCTCGGCAAGGGCGACAATGAAGGCCATGGCCTCGTCAAAGCCCGCAAACTGGAGCTCGCGGCGGATTGCCGAGCCCTCCTCGACGAGGGTCCAGGCGGGGATGGCGGCGAGCGCGTCGGCGATCTGCTGCGGGGAGAGTCGGGTTGGCACGGTGGCTCCTGGTGTGCGGTTCGCGCGGGTGTCTGAGCATCGCCTCCGCGCCTGCCCTGTGCAAGTGCTGTCGCGCGACCTTCCGCTTTGCCAACCCGTCGCCGCTTTGGTAGTCGCCGCGCCGGGCGAGGCGGCATTCGTCGTCACAGGTTTCGGGGCAGCATCGCGACTGCGGTCTGCTCCCTTTTGGGAGGCACAACGGTCATGAAGTTCTTTATCGACACGGCAGATATCTCGGAGATCCGCGACGCACACGCCATGGGCATGGTCGACGGCGTCACCACCAACCCCTCGCTCATCGCCAAGACGGGCCGGCGCTTTGAGGATGTCCTCCAAGACATCTGCAGCATCGTCGATGGCCCCATCTCGGCCGAGGCCGTCGCGGAGAGCGCGGCGGATCTGCTGGCGGACGGCCTGCGGCTATCGGCGATTCACCCCAACATCGTCGTCAAGCTCCCGCTCACGGGCGAGGGCCTCAAGGCCTGCCGCGAGCTGACCAACCGCGGCATCCGCACCAACGTGACGCTCTGCTTCTCGCCGGCGCAGGCGCTGCTCGCCGCGAAGGCTGGCGCCACCTGGATCTCCCCCTTCGTCGGACGGCTGGACGACATCGGCCACACCGGCATGGATCTCATCAGCCAGATCGTCACCATCTACGGCAACTACCCTTCGCTCAAGACGGAGGTGCTGGTCGCCTCGGTTCGCCACCCGCTCCATGTGGTGGAGGCCGCGATGATGGGCGCCGATGTGGCGACGATCCCCTTCTCGGTCATCGGCCAGCTGCTCAAGCACCCGCTGACCGACATCGGCATCGAGAAGTTCAACAAGGACTGGAAGAAGGTCCCGGTCTGAGTCCGAGGCTGCAACGGCCTATGGTCCTTCCAAAGTTCCTTCAATGCATCGAGGTTTCTCCCGCTTCTGGTGGCTTCACTCCAGTTTGGACGGGTATCCATGCGTCAGCATTTCTAGTTCGTTCCGCGATGTCTTCTCTTCGTAGCCTGTGACTCCAGCTCTCCTGCCAGCAGTGGAGCGCAGGCAGAAGCAGTCGACGGATCAGAGGCAGCTGTTGCTGCCGCTTCCGTTGACGGTGGTTCCAACGATACCTCTGTGTACACGGGCGAAACCGGGTCGGCTTCCGCCTCGTCCGTACCGTCCCCTAACAGGTTCGGATTGCGACGCCCGCCCGCCGGCCCTCTTCCGAGTGCCGTGTGGGCGGTCCGCGTTTTGCGCCGACTGCGCCTCCGCTATCATGCCTCGCAACCCCACGTTGAGGATGCACCCCGATGAAGCGAAGGCTATCGCTGCTGCTGGCACTGCTTGCCGCCTGTTCTGACCCCGTGGCCGAGCGCGCCGGTGCTTCCGACACCGGTACCGACCTCGCCAGTGACGCGCAGTCGGACGGCACCTTCGCGGACACCTCGGTGGACGCAACACCCGACACATCGGCCGATACGGAAGACTTCGACACGGGGTCCGACGCCCAGCCCGACACGACCGTGTCAGACACCTCCGTCGACGTGGAGCCGGACACGGCGCTCGATACGATCTCCGACACCGAGGCAGACACCTCCGTCGACGTGGAGCCGGACGCGGCGCTCGACACGAACTCCGACACTGAGTCAGACACCGCGGATCCGGATACAACCGAGCCCGACACCTCCGACGACGTCGACACGACCGCAGACACTACGCCGCCCGCCGTGTGCGGCGATGGTCTCCTGCAGCCCGGAGAAGATTGCGATAACGGTGCCGCAAACTCCGATTCCACGCCGGATGGCTGC
>CAIQPA010000390.1 GCA_903873545.1 uncultured delta proteobacterium | reverse complement strand
GCGAGGCCCGGCGAGGCTGCTTCGTCGCGGTTCAAGAGCCCCTCGTGGGCAATCGTGAAGACCCTGCCGGCGCCTTGGAAGGCAGCGGCTGCGATGATGCGCTCGCCGCTATCGACGATGACGGGGAAGGCGTTTCGGCCGCCAACGACCAGGTAGGAGGGCAGCGCGCCGTCGGTGTCGAACGAGGTTACCCCGTCGAGCAGCAGCGCCCGTTCGGCCTCGGCGTCACAGCTGCAGCGGGTGCCGCCGCCATCGGTTTCCACGCAGGAGGCGATCTCCGCTGGACCGCACTGAACCGCCGGATCGGCGCAGCCCGTGAGCGGAGCCGTGTCGCCGCCCGTGTCGTCGCCGCCCGTGTCGCTGCCGGTGTCGCCGCTACCGGCCCCGGTATCGGCCGAGGTGTCGCTGCCCGTGTCATCGACCGTGTCGCCCGAACCCGCAGCGTCACCGCCCACGTCCGTGGCGGCGTCGCCCGTCGTGTCGGCTTCGATGATGCCGCTGGCGGCGCCGCCGTCAGAACCGCAGGCAGCGGTGGTGAGAAGGAGCAGCGAGAGGGAAAGCGACCAGGCAGGCGTGCGCACTGAGAGACCCGAGGAAGAGGGGCGAAAGACCTTCTCTCCCAAGCATCAAGGCCCGCCGTTTGGCAAGCCTCTTCAGCGCTTTGCTACCAGGTCGCGGAGCTTCTCGGCCAAGGCCCGTGCCTCAAGGTCGAGCAGCGGCTGGCGGCTCGCATCGATGGTGACCTCCACCAGCAGGTCGCCCGTCTTACCGCCACGCGTTACGCCCTTCCCTGGGACGCGGACGCGGTGACCGGCAGAGTGCCCGGGCGGAATCGGGACAGGAGTGAGGCCGTCGAGGGTCTCGACCGAGGCATCGCAGCCGAGCAGCGCGTCGATGGGGCCGATGGTGGCGCTCGAGATGAGCGAGATGCCCTCGCGCCGGAGCGAGCGGTGGGGTTCGACCTGCACCTCGAGCATGAGATCGCCGGGCGCGGCACCACCGATGCCGTCGCCGCCCTTGCCCTTGATGCGGAGCTTGTCGCCGTTGTCGGCCCCCGAGGGGATGTTCACGCTCAGCGACTTGGACTCTGCGATGAGACCCTGGCCGCGGCAGCGCGAACAGGCAGCGTTTCCGGAGATGCCGCGTCCGCTGCAGGCGGGACAGGCGGTGGGGCGCTCGTACTGGAACTTGGTGGTGAGGCCGCGCGCTGCCTGATCGAAGCGGATGCGGATTTTGAGGTCGAGCTGGCTGCCGGGCGTAGGGCCCTTGGGACGGGGCGAGAATCCTCCGAAACCGCCGCCGCCGCCGCCGAAGGGGCTGCCGGCTCCAAACAGGTCGAAGAGGTCTTTGAGGTCTGCACTGCCCGGGCCGCCGCGCCCGCCGGGTCGAGCCGTCGGGCCGGAGGCGCGGGGATCGAATCCATCTTGCAGGCCGGCGGCGCCGAACTTGTCGAAGCGGGCCCGTTTGTCGTCGTCAGAGAGGATCTCGTAGGCTGTGGAGACGGCCTTGAACTTCTCTTCGGCGGCGGCGTTGTCGGGGTTGTGGTCGGGGTGGTAGCTCCGCGCCAGCTTCCGATAGGCCTTCTTGATCTCGTCTGCGGTCGCCGTCCGGCTGACGCCGAGCGTCTTGTAGGGGTCCAAAGGCATCTCTCCACGCAGCGGCAAGGGAACGGGTAGGAGCCTAACGGGTGTTGCTACCGCGTGGAAGCGGAAGGCGTCGATTGCATTTTGCGCGGGAGCGGGAGCGTGTAATCACGCTTCAAACTACGAGGTGTCGCACATGTCGAACGCAAGCATCGCTCAGGCTCTTGGTCAGTCGCTCGCCCCCGAACATGCGGCATTCGTCGAAGCGCTACGCGCGGCCTACGGAGCCCACGGTGCGGCAGAGGCTGCAGCGCTGCTGCGTGCGGCGGCAGAGGGAGCGGGCAGCGATGCGCCGCTCTATCACCTCACCGCCGCAGACCTCTTGAGCGCCCTCCCCGCGCACCGGCGTGAGCGGGTCGACCATCTGCGCGCAGCCTACGCAACCGCGACAGGTTGGCAGCGTGACCTTGAGGCCGCCTGGAGCGCCGCCGGAGTGGCCGACGCCCGCGCGGTTGTAGCGCTCGAGCAGTCTGTGCACCTCGACCCGACCGATATCTCGCGCGCCGAGATGGCCGTAGCGGAGGCCGACCGAGCCGGCTGCCTTCCGCTGCTCGCGGAGGCCTGGGAGCAGCTCATCATGCTCCGTCGGAGCGAAGCGCTCCGCTGTGCCCTCGAACTCGAACTGCGGCT
>CAIQPA010000389.1 GCA_903873545.1 uncultured delta proteobacterium | reverse complement strand
GAGGGGTGGGTGGGGTCGTGGATGTCGTAGTGGAGAATGCCCGGGACGGCGCAGGAGAAGCCGACGGCGTCGACGGCATCGTAGTCGCGCACCTCTTCGTCGTGTCCGAAGGTGATTTTTGAGAGCATGCGCGGGTTCTGGACCATGCGCCGGATGGTGGAGAGCAGGAGCCAACTCCTGCGGCGGAGCGCGAGCGGGGTGATCAGTGTGCGGCTGCGCGTAATCTCCGATTCGACCTCGCCGAGCGCGACACCAACGCCCGTGCGCAGGCCTGTGACGACGGGCCGGAGCGGGATGGGGAGCTCGGCCAGGGTGGGGAGGTCCTTGGCGAGCATGTTGCGGAAGATGTCGGTTGCGACGGCGCGGAGGTTGAGTTCGAAGGTGCCGGGAAAGCCGAAGCGGGAGACGCCGCTGTAGGGCGAGAAGAGCCGTCCGGCTTCGGAGGGACGGGGGAGTGCCACTGCGACGGCGAGCGGGTCGTAGTGGCGCATGCTGGCGCGAAAGAGGCCGAGCATCGCGCCCATGCTGGAGCCGACGATCATCTTGGGGACGAGGCCAAGCTCGGAGAGGATGGCGAAGACACCGAGGTGGGGGTAGCCGGCGCCGCCGCCGCCGCCCAGGACGAGGACGAGCTGGCGGTGGCGGATTTCGTGTTCGAAGCGGGTCTCGGAGAGCTCTCCGACGTGGCGCTCAAGCAGGTGGGTTCGGACATCACCGACGCGGCGCATGACCTCTGGGATGGCGCGGGCGAGGCCGGCCCAATCGATGGGGCGCTCGCCCGCTGCGTCGACATGGTGTTCGAGCTGCTCGATGAGCCAGTGGCGGAAGGGGGCGATCTCTTCGAAGAGGTCGATGGTGCGATGCTCGCCGCTGATGCGTTCCATACGAGCAAGCGCGAGCGCATAGCGGAGGCGGTCGAGGTCGATCGCGCGGAAGCGGGTGTCGAGCTTGGTGTGCTCGAGCATGAGGAGGCGCTCCATGGTGCGGAGCGGTGCGACGCGGAGCGCGTGGATGTCGTGCGGGACAGTCATGCGAGCGCCTATAGCCCGACGTGGCGCTGACGCCAGAATCAGTGCGGGAGTGGGAGCGATTCGAGGAGGCGGGGCGCGATGGCAGCGGGGTCCTGGTCGGTCTGCTCGAGCGAGCAGCCGATGCGGGAGAGTGCCTCGTCGAGCCAGCCATCCTGCCTGCGGGCACGCTCCTGAGACTCGGCGTAGGGCCGGTTGCTGAAGGTGACCATGGTGTAGAGCGGGATGAACCGCTCCGGCTCCAGCGCGTGGAGGGCGGCCTCGATGCGCTTCCGGAAGAGGAAGGAGGGCGAGGCGACCTTGTCGCGCATCTCGATGAAGTTGCCGAGCGCGAGAGCGCAGATGGCATCGCCGTTGGGCTTGCGCGCGGCCGTGTAGTCGCGGCAGAGGTCGGCGGAGAAGGCGCCTTCGTGTGCGTCGAGGAGCTGCATGAGGATGGTGCAGTCTTCGAACGAGGCGTTCATGCCCTGGCCGTAGAAGGGGACGACTGCGTGCGCTGCGTCACCCACCAACAGGGCGCGGTCGCCGGCGTGAAAGGTGGAGGTGTGGAGGTAGGAGAGACGGCTAACGGGACGGGCAGCCCACTGCTCATCGAAGTCGGGCATGAGGGCCAGCGCGTCGGCGAAGTGTTCTTCGAAGAAGGCGCGCGCTGCGGCTGGCTCCGCGATGGCGTCGAAGCCGCGCGCTCCTGCGACCTCCAGGAAGAGGGTGAGGGTGAAGTCGCCGCCCGGGTTGGGCAGGGCGATGAGCATGAAATCGCCGCGCGGCCAGATGTGGAGCGCTGCCCGCTCGAGACGGAAGGAGCCGTCGTCGTTGGGCGTGATGTTGAGCTCTTTGTAGCCATGCTCGAGGGTGGTCTCCACGTCCGTGAGGTGTCCACGCCCGCGCAACGCGATGCGGACCGCGGAGTTTGCGCCGTCGGCGCCCACAACGAAGTCGCAGGCAACCTGCTCCAACGCGCCGGAGGCGGCGTCGCGCAGCGTCAGCATCCCGCTATCAGGGTCGAGGTCTTCGCAGGTTGTCTCGAATCGGAGCGAGGCGCCGGCCGCCTCCGCTGCGTCGAGCAGGACAGCGTTGAGGTCGCGGCGTGAGACCGAACGGATGGACTGCCCTGCGCTTCCGTAGGGCTGGTAGGTCAGGGCGCCGGAGGGTGCATGCATGAGCCGTCCCGGCATCTCGACGCAGAGCGGAAGGACGAGGTCATCGACCCCGGCGAGCTGCAGCGCGGTGATGCCGCGGGTGGAGAGCGCAAGGTTGATGGAGCGGCCGGCGGCGACCACCACCTGTCGGAGGTCTCTGCGCCGCTCGACGATGAGCACCTGGCGTCCCTGCTTGGCAAGCAGCGCGGCGAGCAGGCTGCCGGCGAGCCCGGCCCCGACAATTGCGACGGGTCGTTGTTCGGTCAGCATGCGGGCCTCTCCCAAGGCTGTTCGTCGTAGATGGCGGCGAGCGTCTCTGTGAAGCGCCCGAGCTCTGCGAAGGTGTTGTAGAGCGGGGTGGGCGCCGCGCGGACCACATCCGGGGAGCGGAAGTCGCAGACGACGCCGCGCGCGAGGAGCTGGTCGCAGACGCGGCGGGCTGCGTCGCCGACGCGGATGGAGAGCTGGCAGCCGCGCTCGTCTGAAGGCTCGGGTGTGAGGAGCAACACCTTGTCGCCGAGCCGCTCTTGGAGGAGGGCGCGGAGTTCGCTGCCCATGCGGAGGGACTTGGCGCGGAGGGCGTCGAGGGGCGCCTTGTCGAAGAGGCCCAGCGAGGCGCGTAGTGCGGCAATCTGGAGCACCGGCGCGTTGCTGACCTGCCAGGCGTCGACCGACTGCTGCGGCACGAAGGTGCGGGGCATGGTGAAGCGGGTGGCAGGTTCGTTGCCCCACCAGCCGGCGAGGCGGTGGAGGCTGGCGTCGCCGTGGTGGCGCTCATGGACGAAGAGGCCGCCGACGCCGCCCGGCCCGCTGTTGAGATACTTGTAGGTGCACCAGACGGCGAAGTCGGGCGCCGTCTCGTGGAGCGTGAGCGGCACATTCCCCATCGCATGGGCGAGGTCGAAGCCGATGCTGGCGCCAACCTCACGGGCCGCCTCGGCGATTGCGTCGAGGTCGTAGCGCTGCCCCGAATAGTAGTTCACGCCCGACCAGAGAATCAGCGCAAGGCTGTCGCCCGCTTGGCGGATGGCGTCGATGATGCGGTCGGTGGAGATGAGGCCGTGCGCGTCACCGCCGAGCTCGATCAGCGCCTCTTCGCGGGTGAGGTGATGGAGCTCGATGTGCGACGCCATCGCGTAGCGATCGGAGGGGAACATCTCCGCCTCCATCAGCACCTTGAAGCGGCTGCTGGTGGGCCGATAAAATGAGGTGAGCGCCATGTGGAGGTTGGCGGTGAGCGAGCCCATCGCGGCCACCTCTGTGGGCTTGGCACCGGCGAGACGCGCGAGGCTGTCACGCAGCTCCAGATGGGTCTCATACCAGCTGTGCTTTGCGTGGAAGTGGCCCTCAACGCCAAGCCGCGCCCAGTCGTCAAGCTCCTGCTCTATCGCAGCGCGCGTCGCCTTGGGCTGCAGTCCGAGCGAGTTTCCGCAGAGATAGACCTGCGGCGCGCCGTCATGCAGCGGCAGGTGGAACTGCCCGCGGAAGGCGGCGAGCGGGTCGGCCGCGTCGAGCGCGAGCAGGTGGGCGTGGTCACTCATGGTGCCTCCTTGAGAAGTCGACCAGCCCCGCCCAGCCAGTCGATGGCGTTGCCGCGCAGCAGGCGCCGCTCAGCATCGGGCGCGAAGCCAGCGGAGCGGATGAGCGCGCCGGGCTGGGCCTCACCGAGGGGGAAGGGGTAGTCGGTGCCGAGCGCGACGCGGGTGTCGCCGTAGAGATCGACTGTGAAGCGGAGGGTGCGCAGGTCATGCACGAGCGCGTCGACCCAGATCTTGTCGAGGAAGGAGGAGGGCGGCAGCGGCGTGCGCGTCTGGCAGAGGTCGGGCCTGGCTTCGAAGCCGTGGTCGATGCGGCCCACGGTGCCCGAGAAGGCGCCGCCGCCATGGGCGAACATGAAGCGGATGCTTGGGTAGCGACTGAGAACACCGCCCATGGTCAGGCTGCAGATGGCGAGCGAGAGCTCCATGGGCATCCCCACAAGCCAGGGGAGCCAGTGGCGGGTCATGTGGCTCTGGCCGAGCATGTCCCACGGGTGAACAAAGAGCGATGCGCCGAGGTCGTTGGCGGCCTGCCAGAAGGGCTCGAGCGCCTCGTCGTCGAGGTTCCAGCCATTCACATGGGTGCCGATCTGGGCGCCGGCGTGGCCGGAACGCATGGCCCGCTCGAGCTCGCGCGCGGCGGCATCGGGCGTCTGCAGCGGCACGGTCGCGAGGCCTGCAAAGCGGCTCGGAAAGCGGGCCACGAGGTCGGCGATGTGGTCGTTGAGGAGCATCGCGAGGTCGAGCGCCTGGGCGGGCTGCTTGTCGTAGGAGAACATGACCGGGACGGTCGAGAGCACCTGCGCGCCCACACCCGCCTCGTCGCACTCCCGCAGCCGTACGGCCTCGTCGAAGCAGTTCGGGTCCACCTCGCGGAAGACCTTGCCATCGCGGAGCATGCGGGAGCGGCAGCCCGGGCAGTGCTCGAGCTGCACCCACCCTCCGGAGCCATACCGCTTCTCGAGGTCGGGCCAGTGCGGCGGCAGGATGTGGGTGTGGACGTCGACAGTCATCGGAGCGCTACCGTCTCGGGGTCGTAGACTTGAGCGCGCCGCAGGATTTACAGGTCCGGAGATGCTCGCTGGCGTTGAAGTTCTCAATGACCGCCTTGAGCTGGGTGGCGATGTCTTCGAGCGGGAAGGTCTCTTCGTGGAGCACGCTCACGCAGTCGTCGCAGTACCAGCGGAGTTTGTCTTCTTCGCCCGCCGCCCGCTTGCGCTCGATGACCAGCCCGACAGTGTCGGGGAAGCGCTGCGGCGAGTGGGGTACCCAGGAGGGGAGGAGGAACATCGCGCCCTCCTTGATGAGGATGTCGCGGAAGGCGCCTTCGTCCACGACGCGGAGGATCATGTCGCCCTGCACCTGGTAGAAGAGCTCCTCGCCCGGATCGATGTGAAAGTCGATGCGGGCGTTGGGACCGCCGACCGCCATGATGACGAAGTCGGAGTCTTCGTAGATTTTCTTGTTGCCGACGGGCGGCTTGAGGAGGTGCCGGTTTTCGGCAATCCAGCTGGGCAGGTGAATCGGCGGCATCAGGGCCATGAGCGGGTCTCCGGAAGGGCTAGGAGGCGAAGTGGAGGTCGACTGCGCCGAGCCCCTCGAGGATGATGCGGGCATGGTCACCGGGCGCCATCGCGTGGGCCGCGGTGAGGCCGCCCGTGAGGATGACGGCGCCCTCGGTGAGCTCCGTAAGGCCGTGGCCGCGGAGCATGTTGAGCAGTGCTGCGAAGGCATGCTTGGGGTGCTCCAGCGCAGCCGCGGTGCTGGCCGCCTCGATGAGGGTGCCGTTCTTGTAGAAGAGGACGCCGAGGTTGCCGAGGTCGCGCGAGAGCGGGAGCCGCTCGCTGCCGAGCAGGTAGCCGGCCGCGGAGGTGTTGTCGGCGATGACATCGGTGACCGAGAACTTGTAGTCGCGGTAGCGGGAGTCGAGGAGCTCCATCGCGGCACAGGCATGGTCGAGCCGGAGCCAGGCCTCGTCCGCCGGCATGTCGAGCGGGATGGAGCGGCCGACGACAACCGCCAGTTCGGGCTCGACGCGGGGCTGGATGTAGGCCGCGCGTGAGAGCGTTGCGCCTGCAGCGATGCGGGAACCTCGTGGGAGGAGCCCGTAGATGGGCGTGGAGAGGTTCATCTGCGCCATCTTCGCTCGGCTGGTGAAGCCGAGCTTGAAGCCGTCGAGCGCGGCTGCAGCAGCGGGCCAGCTGCCGGCTGCGGTCACTGCGTCGTGGTGCTGAACCGCATAGGCCTCATTGAGACTGATGGCGCCCCAGCGACCTTCGAGTTGGTCAACGGCAGTGAGGGAGGCGCGCGCGTTGCGGAGTTCGGCGGCGATGGCGGGGGGCAGGTAGGGTGGGAGCATCTAGCCCTCCTTGAGGAAGGTGGCGGAGGCGCTGCCGATGCCGGAGATGGCGACCTCGAGGTGGTCACCGTGGACGACCGGGCTGACCGGCCCGAGCGCGCCGCTGAGGATGATCTCGCCGGCGTGGAGGGTGATGCCGAGTCGCCCGAAGGTGTTGGCGAGCCAGGCAACGGCCAGCACCGGGCTGCCGAGGCAGGCCGCACCGGCGCCCGTCGAGACGACGCTACCGTTCTTGCGCAGGGTCATGCCGCACTGCTCAAAGTCGACGCGGCTTGGCAGGACGGGCTCGCGTCCTGTGACATACATGCCGCTGCTGGCGTTGTCGGCGACGGTGTCGGCATACTTCACCTTCCAGTCGCGAACCCGTGAGTCGACGACTTCGATGGCCGGCAACACATGGTCGGTCGCGGCAAGGACATCCGCGGCGGTGACGCCCGGGCCGGCGAGGTCCCGCTTGAGGATGAAGGCAATCTCACCTTCGCCCCGCGGCTGAAGGAGCCGCTGGAGCGGCGCAGTGCCTTCGGGCTCGATGACCATGTCGGAGAGCAGCCAACCGAAGTCGGGCTCGTTGACGCCGAGCCACTCCTGGACGGCGCGGCTGGTGAGGCCGATCTTCAGTCCGACGCGACGGGCGACGGGGCCGTGCAGGCCTGCGACCTCCATGCGGCGCCGTACATTGATGCCCTGAATGGCATAGGCCTCTTCGGGCGTGATGCCTGCGAAGGACTCGGTCAGCGGAGGGCAGGGCGCTCCGGATTGCTGGGCCTGCCAGAGCTGGTCGGCGCACCAGAGAAGTTCGGTTTCGGAGAGGGGATTGCTCATCGTGCTGCTACGACTTTGATCTCAATCAAGAGATGCGGATGGGGAAGTTCTTTCACGCCGACGGTGGTCCGCGATGGGCCGGAGGCGGCATCGAAGAAGCCGTTATAGACCTCGTTGTAGCCAGCATAGTCCGACATGTTGACCAGAAAGGTGGTCAGGTCGACCACATGTTCGAGCCCGAGGCCTGCCGCCGCGAGGATGGTCGCGATGTTCTCGAGAACGGCCCGTGTCTGCTCCCGGATGTCGAGCGACACCGTGCCGTCTGCGCTTCGGTAGACGCCCTCGTAGCTGTTGTCGGGCCGCCTGCAGGAGATGCCGGAGACAAAGACAAAGTCGCCGGCGCCGCGGGCGTGCGGGTAGTGGGCGAGGGCCGGCGCACGGTCCGGCAGAATGAAGGCTTCGCGTTGCAGTTTCATCGTGAACCCGTGTCGTCGAGACGGAGCGCGATCGTCTTGATCTCGGAGTAGAAGTCAAAGGAATGTCGCCCGCCCTCGCGGCCGATCCCGCTTCGCTTGGTGCCGCCGAAGGGGGTGCGAAGGTCGCGCAGATACCATGTGTTGATCCAGACCATGCCGGCGTCCACAGCGGCCGCAACGCGGTGGGCACGACCCACATCGCGCGTCCAGATGGCGGCACAGAGCCCATACTCCGAGGCGTTGGCCCGTGCGACAGCCTCTTCTTCGCTATCGAAGGGTGTGACGGCGCAGACGGGGCCGAAGACCTCCTCGCGGACACAGGCGGCATCATCAGCGAGCCCGGTCCAGAGCGTGGGCTCCATGTAGAAGCCGCCGCTCCAGGGCGCCTGCAGGTCGGGGATGCCTCCGCCCACCAGCGCTGCTCCGCCGTCGCGGATCGCGGCAGCCGCGTAGCCCATCACCTTATCGCGATGGCTGGCGCTGATGAGGGGGCCGAGCTGCGTCGCGGCATCGTGCGGGTCGCCAGCCTTCCAGCTCCGCATCTCGGCTGCCAACCCTTCGACGAACCGGTCGTAAACAGACCGCTGCACAAGGATGCGCTCCGTGCAGAGACAGATCTGCCCCGAGTTCAGCATCACCGAGCGGGCTGTTCCCTTGATGGCTGCGTCGAGGTCTGCGTCGGCAAAGATGATGGCGGCGTTCTTTCCGCCGAGCTCG
>CAIQPA010000388.1 GCA_903873545.1 uncultured delta proteobacterium | reverse complement strand
GATGAGGATGGCCTGCGGGCCGTCGACCTCGGGCGCGACGACCACGAACTCCTCGCCGCCGTAGCGGGCGAGCGTGTCTGCACGGCGGATGACGTCTCGGACCCGCTGCGCGACGGTCACCAGGGCTGCATCGCCGGCGATATGGCCAAGGGTGTCGTTGAGGAGTTTGAAGTGGTCGATGTCGAAGAGGATGACCGAGAGGCTGCGCTTGTAGCGGACCGCCCGTGACAGGTCGCGCTCGAGCTGGTTGAGAAGGTAGCGCTTGTTGTAGCAGCCCGAGAGCGCATCGGTGGTCGAGAGTTTGTAGACCTCGGTGTGGTAGTCCACCTCGAGGTTGGTGTTGGTGAGGAACTTGAGGACGGTGCGCCCGAGACGGATGATGTCGCCGTCGCGGAGAACCTTCCGCGTGGTGGCAATCTCGTTGATGAGGAGCCCGTTGGTGCTGGCGAGGTCCTCAATGACAAAGCCTTCCGGCGTGGGGAAAACGCGGGCGTGGGTACGCGAGATGGAGCGGTCATCGACGACAATCTCGTTGATGGAGACGCGGCCGATGCGGGCTTCTGCGGCGGGCAACGGATAGCGCCGGCCCAGTTCGCTCCCCGCGATGACGACAAAGGAGCCGCTGTCCGAGGCGAGACGCTGGTGGCGGGCGGTGAAGATGACCGGAGTCGCCTCCGTCCCTGTGCTCTTGGTGCTCACGATGCCTCGGAAGTGGAACGAATCGCTGCCTAGGACCGAACGGGTCGGGCCTCAACCACAAAGCGGTGTGCGGCTTAGAACCCTGAGGTCTTTCGGTCGCCGGACTCGAAGGCCTGCGCCCGCTCGGCCCACTGTGCATAGGAGGCCTGGCCTAGGAGTCCGTGCGCGAAGCGCTTCCCTGCCTCAACGCCTGGCTGGTCGAAGGGCTCTACGCCGAGCATCCAGCCGGCCATCGCGGTGGCGGACTCGAGGAGGAAGATGAGCGCACCCATCGTCTCAGCTGTGACAGCCGGAATCGCGATGGTCGAGACGCCGCGACCGGCCTCGATGAGACCTGCGCGCACGCCGCGGAGTTCGGCCTGTCGGAGTTCATCGAAGGTGCGGCCGGCGAGGTGGGAGAGCGGGGGGCAGGCGTCGCCAAAGGCCGGCACGCGGAGACCGCTGTTGGAGCCCGCGTCAACGAAGCAGACGGCCTTGTTGGCCGGCCCCTCCATGAAGAGTTGGAGTTGGCTGTGCTGGTCCACCGCGCCGACTGCTGCGATGGGCGTTGGGCCCACGCGGCTGCCATCGGGACGCTGCTTGCCAAGGCTCTCTGCCCAGAGCTGGACGAACCAGAGCGAGGTGTCGGAGAGCACCTGGGCGTAGGGCATGAAGACGAGGTCGGTCACGCCGGCTTCGACGAGCGCGACGTGGGCGCGGGCGAAGTCGAGCGCGACATTGTCCGACGGCGCAAGCGCGTTGGCGCGGGCGGCCGCTGCACCGCGGAGCAGCGCGCGGATGTCTACGCCTGCGGCAGCGAGCGGGAGCAGGCCAACGGCGGTGAGGACCGAGAAGCGGCCGCCAACGCCCGGCGGGACGGGGAGCGAGGTCAGCCCTTCGCGGTCGACCAGCTTGCGGAGCTCACCGGCGGCAGGGTCGGTCGTTGCGACCATGCGAGCCCGGTAGCCCTCTTCGCCGAAGGCTGCGAGGAGCCGCTCGCGCACCACGAAGAAGGAACCCATCGTCTCGATGGTGGTGCCGCTCTTGGTGATGACGTTGAAGGCTGTCCGTTCGAGCGGGAGCAGGTCGAGGAGGTCCTCGATGTCGGAGACATCCAGCAGCGGCAGATGGGTGAAGCGAATGCCCTCCTCGTCGGCGAAGGCCGAGAACTGCAGCTGCGCGGCGGTTGCGCGGGCACCAAGTTCCTCAAACCGCTCTGCAGAAATCGGTCCACGCGGCGCAAGCAGGTCGGTGAAGTCGAAGTTCAGCATGACGGACTAGAGGCCCAGGATGCTGAAGGAGGAGACATGCTCGAAGAGCTCGGTGAGGGCTGCACCGCGGGCGCCGATGAGGCTCTGCAGGGTAACGCCATCGCTGTCGCGGAGGTCGACACCGACCACGGTCACGGTGCCGGTCGTACGGTCGTCGAAGGTGTCAGGCGCCGGCGGCATGGTGTAGCTGCCTGCGCCCTCGCCATAGGCGATCCAGAGCTGGTCCCGGTTGTTCTTGAAGACGGCGCGGGTGATGTCCGAGGCGCCGCGGCCAGCAGTGAAGGAGAGCGTGCGGGTGGCCGCATCCCAGGTGGCGTTGCTGACGGCGCCGGAGAAGGGCCGCGCAGAGAGGTCGAGCTGGGTGGGGAGCGCATCGGCGTCGAAGATGTGGACCTGACCCGACGAGAGCTCGCGAGGGCCGCCGTCGACCTTGCCAAGGAGGAGCGCGACGTTGGCGATCATGTACTTCGTGCCCGGCGTCAGGATGCCGCCGTGGATGGGCGCGAGCGTCAGGATAAGCGGGTCGTTTGGGGTCGCGGGCGTGGAGGGGTCGCCATCGACGCTGCCATCGGGGACGTCGACGGAGCGGGTCTTATCGGCGCCGGCGGTAATGCCCAGCGGGACGAAGCCCTCGCCGGGGACAAGCGCGCCGCCGAGGATGATAACGGTGTCGGGGTTGGCAGAGGAGATGCCGGCGAGCGAGGGGAGCGTGACCTCCATGCGGCGCTGCGTGGGGACGTTGAGCAGGGCGCCGGGGTCGCGGACCGGGAAGGTGCCGGCGCTGTTCATGTCGATGCCGGTCTTCACGCCGCTGTAGAAGTCCTGGAGGAGCGGAAGGACGACAGCGATGATGGAGCCGATGTCGGTGGCGCTACCGCCGACCTGCTGGATGATGCTGGGCAGCAGGCTGGGGTTGCGCGAGAGCGAGATGAGACCACCCACGCTCCAGAGGGTGCGGGTGCCCTGCGGCGCGGTCGCGATGAAGCTGTCTACAAGCGGGCGGCCGTTGAAGTAGAGGGTGACGCCCGAGGGAATCGAGGCCGCGTCTTCAAGCGGGATGGGCGAACCCTCCGGGAAGAGGCGGTCGATGGAGGGGCCGACGATGAGGTCGAAGTTGAGGTCGAGCAGTGAGTTGCCGAGCGCGAAGCCGTTGATCGAGACGCCGAGCTCGCCATCGTTGGCGACCCGCTCAAAGGCCGGCACGCCCTTGACGACATCGACCTGGTCGAGCTGGTAGCAGAGGCAGGGCGACTGTCCCGCACCGCCACAGTTGGTGGTGTCGACGATGCCGGTGTCGGGGCAGACATAGCCGTCGCGGATCTCTTGGATTTCGGCGCGGGTACTGGGCGGCGACGAGATCATGGCGGTTGAGCCCTGCACGCCGAAGAGCGAGACATAGGCGTGACCGGCAGGGAAGACATGGATGTCGGCAGGCGGCTCAACACCCGTGGCGTAGGAGCCGAGCGCGTCGGTCGTGCCCGTGGTCGAGACGCCGTCCTTGATGACGACGACGGTCGCTCCCGTAAGCGGCGCGCGGCTGCTCTCGTCTACGAGGGTGACGCGGATGCCCTCGCCCGAGGCCGATGCTGCGAGCGTCGTGATGTTGACGGTGTCGCCGCTGTCGGCAGCGTTGTCGGCAACGCGGGCGCGGACGGTGGTCGAGCCGCCAGTCTCGGCGGCGGTGAAGAGGCCGTCGAGGTCGACGGTGCCGGTGCCGGCGGTGGTGTCCCAGATGATCTCCGCGTTCGGGTTGGTGACCTCCGGGTTGGCCGGGTCGACTGCGACAGCCCAGAGCTGGAGGCTCTCGGACGCAGCCACCAGCGAGTCGGGCGTCACGATGCGGGCAACGAGTCCGGTCGCAACCGGCGCCGTCTGGCAGCGGCCCTCCGCGCAGATTTCGCCCTCGCCGCAATCGGCAGCGCTGGCGCACACGCCCGTCACACACTTGCCCGTGTCGGGCAGACAGATGCAGGGGTAGCGGGTGTCGGGGCAGACCTCCTGCTCGACCCGGTTGTCTTCGCAATCCTGGTTGGTCGCGCAGGCGAAGGGTGCGATGCAGCAGAACTCGCCGGTGGTAACCGTGGAGGGCTCGCAGGTGGTGCCAGGCTGGTAGCCGGCGTCGGTGCAGATGGCGAGGCGGGCGCGGCCGCTGCGCTCATCGACGCAAGAGATGGTGCCAGGGCAGGGGCCGAGGTCGGCAGAGCCTTCCGTATCGGTGGAGGTGTCGGCGCCCGAACCGCCCGTGTCCGCGGAGGTGTCGGCGCCCGAGCCGCCCGTGTCCACGGAGGTGTCGCCAACCGTCTCCGTAGAGGTCTTCGTGTCGTCGCCGCAGGCTGCGAACGAAAGGGCAAGAGAGGCGAGAAGCAGTCGCGAGATGCGGCCGAGATTGCAAGACATGGGCGCTCCAAAAACGAAAGGCAGACAGCGTGGATGGCTGCCGTGCAGTTAGCCCATGCTAGGCTTCCGGTTCAAGCAGAAGCGTCACACGAACGAACGGCTGTTGACCTAGTTCTCGCCTGCGCTCGCGTTCGTCGCCGCCGTGAGCCCCAACACGTCTGCCATCGCAGCGGGCGGGGTCATGCGCTTGGGCATCTTCTCGCCCGGACGGCCCAACTGGCCGCAGGCGGCCATGCGGTCGTCTCCGCGGGTCTCGCGAATGGTCGTGTGCACATGCTTGGAGGCGAGGAAGGTCCGGAAGGCCTCCACCCGCTCGCGCGGCGAGGTCTGGAACTCGGTCCCTTCGTGCGGATTGAAGGGGATGAGGTTGACCTTGCAGGGCACCCTTTCAATCAGCTTCACGATGCGGCGGGCATCGTCGAGGCTGTCGTTCACATCCTTCAGCATCACATACTCGAGCGTGATGCGGTCGCCGTTGCGGAGCGGGAACTCGCGCAGCGTCTCCATGAGCACCGCCAGCGGATACTTGCGGTTGATCGGCATCAGCCAGTCGCGCATCTCGTCGGTGGTGGCGTTGAGGCTCACCGCCAGCTTCGCATCGGACTGCTGCCCGAGCCGCTTGATCTCGGGAACGAGCCCTGAGGTGGAGACAGTCACCTTGCGGTGGCTGAGTCCGAGGCCCGCACCGTCGATGAGAATCTGCGTCGCAGGGATGACATTGTCGGGGTTATGGAGCGGCTCGCCCATGCCCATGAAGACGATGTTGGAGATGTGGCCCTCCGACTCGAACATGCGGCGGGTCTGGGCAACCTGGTCCACAATCTCTGCGGTGCTGAGATGGCCGCGTAGGCCCATCTTCGCCGTCAAACAGAACTGGCAGTTCATCGCACAGCCAACCTGGCTGCTGATGCAGAGCGTGACCCGGTTCTCCGACGGGATGAGCACCGACTCGATGACGGCGCCCGAGTCGAGTTTCCAGGTAATCTTGCGGGTGCCGTCGGAGGCGCGGAAG
>CAIQPA010000387.1 GCA_903873545.1 uncultured delta proteobacterium | reverse complement strand
GAGTTCTACGACCCCCGCATCGATGCCGTGGTCGCCCTCGCGCCCCCCTCCTGTTACCTGCCCCGCCCGCTCTTCGAGACGACCTCCGTGCCTGCACTTATCATGCTTGGAACGGGCGACGCGATCGTTGACTACACCTCCAGCGTCGCCTCGTTTGCGGAGATTCCGGCGCCATCGCTCGTTGTCTCTCTCGAGCGGGGAAGCCACACCGCCTTTGCCGATGTGGTGAGCGACTTCTTCAACAATGTGCCCCACCCCGACGTCATCGGCTGCTCGAGCGTCGTCTCTGACATCGATGTCAGCACGCTTGGCACACTCGCAGAATCACTCGGCGGCGCCTCCGCAGAGGTGGTCAACGCCGAGTGTGTCGCGCCCTGCTCCACGAACCAGACAGAGACGCCCTCGATGCGAAGTGGCCGACAGGCTGAACTGACGATCGCCTCCGTCGTCGGCTTCCTCGACGGTGTCTTTGTGCCCGGAGCAGCCTCCCTCGCGACGCTCGGAGCCGCGCTCGAATCCGAGCCAGATGTTACGGTCGTGAGTCGCCTCAACCCGTAGCGGAACGCGGCCTGCCGGCCTGGCTCCCGACGGACGAGAGCCAGAAAGCGCGGCCTAGGGGAAGACGATTCGGCCCTGTGTGTCGCCGTTGCCGCCAGGCGTGTGGCAGGAGTTGCAATCGCCGTTGCTGGTCTCGGTCTCCATTGCGTAGCTCCGACCATTCATGGTCACCCGCGCCGTGTAGGGCATCACGATGCGAGAGCTGCGCGCGCTCAGGTAGAAGTTGCCGGCGCTGTTGGAGGTGAGGCGTGTCACCACGCCGTCGGCGCCAATGATCTCGACCAGTGCGGTTGGCACGCCGCGGCAGTTCTCGGCGTCGTTGTAGTCGCCCATGATGGTGCCTGCGATGGCGTAGGAGGGGCCGCCCTGCTGGCGGTGGCACTGGATACATTCGCCGCCGGGCACCATCGCAGCGCTTTGCGAGGTCTGGTTCACCCACCACTGGGCGGTGCGGCAGGGGTCGCCCGTCTGCCCGGAAGGCGCGGTGCTCGAATAGCCGCGCGGCATCGTTCCGAGCGGAGGAAGCGTGCCGGCGGGGCCATCGGGAATCACGACAGGGCCGGTATCGGTCGGCGTGGTGTCCACAGCGGTATCTGCGGTGGTGTCCGCGGTCGTGTCGGACGTCGTATCAGCGGTCGTGTCGGCGCTCCCCGTGTCGGGATCGGGACCACCCGAACCGCTTGCGGCGTCTGTGCCAGAGCAGGCTGCGAGCAGCAGGATCGAAAAACCAAGCAACTTCCTCATTTACAGCCTCTTGCAGGCGACCTGAGCCCACTGCTCGGATCGCGTAACTCCATCCAGCAGCCGTCCCAATCGCCAAGCGACGTTCCGGCAAAACGCGCAGCATCGGCCTTATGCCGCGTCCCGATTTTGGAAGACAGTGCCGTTGCAGCGGTGCGGGGTTGCACATTCCTTCGAGGCTACCGACGCTGCGTCAGGTCGGGCAAGGCGCCGCGATGGGACTTTGTTGACCCTTTCGACGCACGGAGACTACTTTGAGCGTTAGGAGGAAGCTGATGATGGAGATGACTCCGGACAGGCTCGGTCCCGGCGGGCAGCCCGCGGAGGGCGGCGACGCGACGGTTGACCCTCGCCTCGGGACGGTGCTCGACACCTACCGGCTCGACGCGCTCATCGGCGAGGGGAGCGCGACACGTGTCTACCTCGGTACTGACCGGCGCGGTGCGCAGGTGGCCGTGAAGGTGCTCGACAGCAGGCATGCACGCGACCCGCGGATGCGCTGGCGCTTCTTCCGCGATGCCTCCATCTCGGAGCAGATCTCCCATCCGGCATCGCTCAAGTATCTGCGCAAGGATGTGACCCGCGAGGGCGACCCGTTTGTGGTGGTCGAGCTGATTCGCGGCGCGCATGGTGCTGCGGTGATCGCCGATGGTAGCGCGGGACTGTCGAGCACGACGGTGGCCTATCTGGGCCACATGGTGGCAGACTTCCTCGCCGCCTCGCACGCGCGCCGCATCCTCCATCGAGGCGTCTCGCCCAAGTGCATCGTCATCACCAACACGGGCCGCCTCCGGGTGGCCGGGTTCGCCGGCGCCTTCGTTGCAGACGAACAGGCGGAGCAGAACTCCCCCGACCTTATCACGGCGCCCAGCGCCTGGCGCGCCCCCGAGCTAGTCGGGCTCTGCGCCATGCCAGGCGACCCACGGAGCGATGTCTTCGGCCTGTCGGCGACGCTCTACTCGCTGCTCACGGGCCATGCCCCGAAGGTCTGGGCAGAGGAGAGCTGGCAGCTGTCGATCGAGGCCGAGCGGCTCGAGTTGGCGGCGGGCCCGGCACTTGCGCGGATCCTGCTGCAGGGGCTGTCGGAGTCCCCGCTTGGTCGGCAGACGAGCTGTGCGATCCTACGCGACCAGCTGGCCGACTTCCTGGCCTCGGAGGGTGCGCCGGTGGTTGCCGGCGAGCCCCATCCGGCAGAGGCGGCGCTTGCGGCAATCGGGGCGCGGTTTGCAGCTGCAGAGCGTGATATCCAGTCCATCGACGCCAAGTCTTGGGAGACCGCGTCGAACCTCCGTGATCTGTTCCGGATGGTGGAGCACACGCTCTACTCGATGCACCGGCACGGCTGGGGGCATTCGGAGACGGAGGGTCGCGTTGGGGGTCTCCTCAAGTCGCTTCGGGGCATCGTGGGCGAGGACGTGGACGGCGTGCATTGGCAGGTGCGACCCTACTCTTTTGAGTTCAACGGTGACTCCGTCTGGGAGCCTGCACCGCCCCACGACGCGGTGCCCTACAACCTCTTCGATGCTGGCTTTCGCGAACTCAGCCTGCTTCCGGGCTTCGACGAAGAGGAGCTCCGAACCTGGCTGACCTGGCTCTACATCAACCCCGAGATCGAGCTGGCGGACGAGGACGATCTCGCCACCGCCTTCTGGAATCTGGAGCTGCCGCACGCGCGTGCGAAGCTGGTCAGCGCCGTCATCCTGCAGGACCTCAAGGAGTTCGAGGTACTCGACAGGGAACTATCGGAAATGCAGACAGAGGCGCTCGCCACGCTCCGTGAGAGCATCCACAACCGCATGCGCAAGCTCGGGGCGAAGCAGCAGCAGGCCGCCCCGACGCGACGGCTGGGAGCGACTGATTTCGACATCAGCAGCCGGCCAGCGGCCGTGGCGATCCCGGAAGAGACCCTCGCGCTGCTCCGCGACGAACTGTTCGACTCCGAGGCCGAGCTTGGCGATGCGCTTGAGCACCACCTGGGCCGCACGCTCCTTGCCGTCATGGCTGATGCGAAGCGGCACGACGACGAAGCGAGCATCATCGGCCACCTCGACAACCTCCTCGAGGAGTGGGCGCGACAGAAGAGCTGGAGGCGCATCCTCCGCCTGCACAGCTCGCTGCTCCGCCATGACCCCGACGGCCAAGCCTCTGCATCTCTGCTCGCCCGCTTCCTTGAGCCAGCCATCCTTGCGGCAGTCCTGCGCGGCGTGAGCTCCGATCCCGACCCTGAGATCCGCGTCCCAATCCGGCTCATGCTGGAGTCGCTGCACGCGCTGCTG
>CAIQPA010000386.1 GCA_903873545.1 uncultured delta proteobacterium | reverse complement strand
CCCTGTTCTGCCCGCACAATCGCCTCAACCGTGTACTGCGGCTTCCGCAGCGAGTTCTCGTAGAGCCGGCCCAGATACTCCCCCATCACGCCGATGCTCAGGAGCTGAACACCAGAGAACATCGCGACCGACAGCGCGATGAAGGCGAAGCCCGGCACAGCCGAGCCGCGCACGAGGAAGTTGGTTACGATGAACAGCCCGACCAGCATCGCCACGACCACCGAGAGCAGTCCAACCGCGGAGGCGAGCCGGAGCGGTGCGGTGCTGTAACCGACCGTGAGGTCGAGCATGTAGTTCACCAGCTTGCGGAGGGTGTAGCCCGACGCCCCACCCTGCCGCGGCGCATGTTCGCAGGTCATGGTGGAGGTCGCAGCGCCAGACCAGCTGAGCAGCACGTCGATGGCCACATTGCGCCCCTCGTACCGCTCGAATGCATCGCGCAGCCGAGCTGGAAAGGCGCGGAAGGCCGACAGGTCTGTGGCTGCGCTGAAGCCCACAAAGCGGGCCAAAAACCGCTTCGCCGTCCGCGAGGTGAAGTTGCGCCACACCCCGTGTTGAAGCCTGCTTGCGACGCCGTAGACGATGCCTCCCGAGGCACGCGACGCGGCGACCAGCCTCGGCACCTCCTCAGGGCTGTCCTGCAGGTCTTCATCCATCGTCACAATGGTCGTCCCTTGCGCCATGCGCATGCCCAGCAGTGTTGCCGGATGCTGCCCGTAGTTCCGGCCAAGCAGCACCGCTGCCACCCGTCGGTCAGACGAAGCAAGTCGGCTCGCAATGGCCCAGCTCCCGTCGCGCGGACGGTCGCAGATGAGGAGCACCTCGAAGGTCAGATCGGCAGCCTCCAAGGAGCTGCGAAGCCCCTCCACGAGCGCCTCGAGGGTACTCTCGCCGCCGTAGACGGGGATGACAATGGAGACCGCAGGGTTCTTGGGGGACAGCTCCATCAGGCGCCTCGAAGGATAGCAGATGCGGCATTCCGCCCAGAGAGAAGCGCGCCAATGACGCCGTGGCCGGCGCGGGTGTTGGCACCGCACAGATAGAGGCCCGGCAGGTGGGTCCGGTACCCGGGCCGTCCCTGCATGAACTGCGCGGGCGTTGCAGCAAGCCCGTAGGCGGTGCCGTTGCTTGCCCGGGTGTAGCGACCGTGGGTCATGGGGGTGGCCGACTCGCGCAGGACGATGCGCGACGCAAGGCCCGGGAAGAGCCGCTCGGCACGTGCGATGAGCTGGCGCTCCACCTCGGCCTTCGCTGCCTCGTAGCGGGGCTCGTGGCGGTAGCTCCATGACCACGGCGCATCGTCCACATCCACGCCCCACAGCTCGCGGGAGGAGGGCATCAGCGTCATGATTTCGAGGGTCTGATAGCCGGCAGGTGCGTGATGGTCGCAGGTCGGGTCTTTGAGCGAACCGCTGGTGATGTAGCAGCCCTGCGTCCGGGCCACGCCATCGGCTGCGTTCGCATACATTGCATCCACATCGTAGCCGTCCGACTCCCAGATGTTCCCCGCGCCAAGCCCGAGCTCCCGCAGGTCGCCCTCCACGCCCAGGCAGGTCATGAAGAGTCCGCCCGCCATCTCATAGCCGGCCACCCGGCTCCGGACCGCATCGGGCACCGCCGATTCAGGCAGCAACTCCGAGAAGGTGCGCTTGAGATCGGCGTTGGAGAGCACCACCCCCGCCTCTATGGTCGAGACCGTCCCACGCTTGTCGACCTCGATACCCGCAGCGCGTCCGTCGCGCACAACAATCTTCCGAACCGGGTGTCGTAGGTGCACCGTCCCGCCCGCCGCCTCGATGACCGTCGCAAGGCCGTCGGCGATCGCCTGTCCGCCGCCCCGCGGATACCAGGCGCCGCCAAAGTAGTGGTTGGCCAGACCAGCATGCAGGAGTGCGCTTACCTTCGCGGGCGGAAGCCCGTAGTCGCCATGCTGGCCGAGCATCACTGCGCGGAGCCGGATGTCGTTGGTGCAGTCGTCGAGCACCTCACCGATGGTCGCGCTCCGGTAACGGGCAACCAGGCGCCCCTTGGTCGCCAGCTGCCAGAGCATGCCGAGAGACGGCTTACCGGCGGCGCGCTCCATCGAGCGCGATGCGAGCTCTACCTCGTCGAGGAAGCGGACATAGCGATCGATGCCGCGGCGCTCTGCGGGGAAAAGGGCGAGCAGCCGCTCGCGGTAGAGCTCTCTGCTTGCCGGGATGCGAAAGCGGAAGTCGGGGAAGACGAGCGTGTCGAATCCGTCGGGATCGAGCTGTTCCCACGTCAGTTCCACGCCCGCCTCGGCGAGCAGCTGCGACAGCGTCCCGCGAGGCCCGCATTCGCCCACATAGTGAAGGCCGATGTCGAAGGCGTAGAGCCCGCCGGGGCCGCGACGCTGGAACATGGTGCAGCTTCCGCCAGCTACGTAGTGCCCGTCGAAGACTGCCACCCGCTTGCCGGCCCGCGCCAGCCGCGCTCCGGCCTCAAGACCGCCTAGGCCTGCGCCCACGATGGCGACATCGACCCGGTCGGGGAGCGGCTGCCGGCTCCGGCGCGACGAGGCGCGGCTAGGGCTCCAGCGCTCCTCCTGCACCTGCTCCGACGGCGCCTCGCTCATCCGTGTTCCTCGTGCACGACCCGCTCCAGGATCGAGCGGTAGTTGGAGGCAGGGAGCGCCTCAACCGCACGCCGGAACCCATCAACGGTCAGAAAGCCCGCGCGGTAGGCTGCCTCTTCGGGACTGCCCACAAGTAGGCCCTGGCGCTGCTCTATGGCCGCGACAAAGCTGCTCGCAGACAGCAGGTTTTCCGGCGTACCGGTGTCGAGCCAGGCGATGCCCCGACCCATCGGCTGCGCCCGCAAACGGCCCTCTGCCAGGTAGGCACGGTTGAGGTCGGTAATCTCGAGTTCTCCGCGCGGCGACGGCTTGAGCGCACGGGCCCGCGCTGCGGCATCCGGCGGATAGAGATAGATGCCCGGCACGGCCCAATTCGACCGCGGCTGCTTGGGCTTCTCCTCGATGGAGAGCACGGAGAAGTCTGCATCGAACTCAACCACGCCATACTCCGACGGATTGCTCACCTGATAGGCGAAGACCGTCGCGCTCTCGTCGGTGTTCCCCATCGCTGCACGGAGAAAGTCGAGGCGGCCATAGATGAGGTTGTCGCCGAGCATCAGCATGCTCCGCGCCTCGCCCACAAAGGGCGCCGCAATGACAAGTGCCTCGGCAATCCCCTTGGGCTCGGACTGCACCGCATACTCGAGCCGCATCCCCCAGGCGCTGCCGTCTCCGAGTAGCTGCTGAAACCGCGGGATGTCCTCCGGCGTCGAGATGATCAGCACCTCACGGATGCCCGCCACAATGAGCGTCGTCAGCGGGTAGTAGACCATCGGCTTGTTGTAGATGGGCTGGAGCTGTTTGCTGACGATGGAGGTCATGGGATAGAGGCGCGTGCCGCGTCCGCCCGCAAGCAGAATTCCCTTGGTCTCGGTCATTGGCCCTCTCCTGATTCGTTGCCGCCTGCGCGGGTCGCATACCACGTCTGCTCGAAGGCGCGGTAGGCCCCCGTGGTGACCGAAGCCGTCCATGCCCCGTTGGCAAGATACCAGGCCACCGTCTGCGCCAAGCCGTCGCGCAGCGAGACCCGCGGCGCCCATCCCAGTTCGCGACGCATCTTCGAGATGTCCATCGCATAGCGGAAGTCGTGGCCGGGACGATCGGTCACAAAGGAGATGAGCTTGCGCGAGCGGCCGACAGGTTGGCCCGCGGCCTCGTCGTGCAGGTCGAGCAGCAGCTCAACCAGCCCGAGGTTGCTGCATTCGCTCTCACCTCCGATGCCGTAACTTCCGCCAAGCTCGCCCGCCTCGAACACACGTAACAGCGCGGCGCAGTGGTCCTCCACGAAGAGCCAGTCGCGCACGTTGTCACCCCTGCCATACACTGGCACCACCTCGCCGCGCCCGGCTCGCAGCAGCACCAGCGGGATCAACTTCTCCGGGAACTGATAGGGCCCGTAGTTGTTGGTGCAGTTGGTCACCAGCGACGGGAACCCGTAGGTGTCGTGCCAGGCGCGAACCATGTGATCGCTCGAAGCCTTCGAGGCCGAGTAGGGGCTGTGCGGCTGGTAGGGCGTCGACTCATCGAAGAGCCCCGTGGCGCCGAGCGACCCGAAGACCTCGTCGGTCGAGACATGCAGGAACCGGCAGCCCTCGCGCCCTTGCCACGCCGCGCGCGCCGCCTCGAGCAGCGTCGCGGTGCCCTCAACATTCGTCCGTACGAAGGCCATCGGCCCCGCGATGGAGCGGTCAACGTGGCTCTCCGCTGCGAGGTGAAAGACGCCATCGACCTGTTCCGAACCGAAGAGCCCGCGCAGGGCCTCTGCATCGCAGATATCCCCCTTCACGAAGCGGAAGCGGGGGTGCCGCTGCAGATCGGCGAGGCTCTCCAGGTTGCCCGCATAGGTGAGCACATCGAGCCCCACCACCTGCCAATCCGGCCGCGCCGTGAGGAGGTGGCGGACAAGGTGCGAACCGATGAAACCCGCGGCGCCTGTGACGATGACTCTCATGGCCTGCCTCCCGATCGAACGCACTCGAGCGTCGATACCAACAGCGCTGCTACCCGCGTTGCAGCCTCCGTCGAAACCTCTCCGTGAATCGGAAGCCGCACCATCCTTGCCGCAACGGCATCGCTGACAGGCAGCACCTCCGCCCCTCCGTGGGCCGGCGCGCTGTGGAGCGGTTCGTAATGGCTCGTCGCGCGAACACCGGCCTCTGCCATCGACGCGAGGAGCGCAGCGCGCTCGACCTCGGGTGGAAGGAGCAGCCCGAAGAGGTGGGCGGGGTGCCCGTCTGTCTCATCGAGTTTCTGCAGCGAAAAGCCCAACCGCGCCGCCACCGGCTCGAGCGCGCTGCGATAGGCCGACCAGACTGCATGCCGGTGCGCCTGAATCGCCTCGAAAGACTCCAACTGCGCAAGCAGCACCGCCGCGTTCAGGTCGCTCATCAGGTAGCTCGAGCCGACGCAGCGCCACGTGTACTTGTCCACCTCACCACGCAAGAAACGGCTCCGATCAGTCCCCTTCTCCCGCACCATCTCGGCGCGCTGGAGCAGCGACGCATCGTTTACGATGAGCGCTCCGCCCTCGCCACAGGAGAGGTTCTTCGTCGCGTGGAAGCTGAGCGCCGAGAGCGCCCCATACGATGCCACAGACCGGCCCGCATGCGTCGCCCCAAGGCTCTGCGCCGCATCCACCAGCAGCGCCACGCCGTGACGCGCACACAGCTGCTCCAGTTCTGCCAGCCGGTGCGATACGCCGTTGTACCCCACTGCGACCACGGCGCGGGTCCGCTCATTGAGCAACGGCACCACATCGTCCGGACCCATCGACCAGCGGTCGCCATCGACCTCTGCGAACCGAATCGTCACGCCGCGTAGCGCGAAGGCATTCGCCGTGCTCGAAAAGGTGAAGCTCGGCATGATGACTTCGTCGCCCGGCTGAAGCCCGAGCACGAGCGGCATCATCTCAAGCGCATGGGTGCAAGAAGTCGTCAGCAGCGCACGCTGCACGCCGAGCAACTGCCCGAGGAGCGCGCTTGCACGGCGGGTGAAGGGGCCGTCGCCCGACGTCGCCCCGGACAGCAGACAGGCTGTGACGTAGTCCGACTCAGCCGCGACGGAGCAGTGGCGCGCGAAGGGAATCATGGAGCACCTCGACGGAGCAACAGACCTGTGCGCGACGAACCCCGTCCCAGAGGCTTCGCAGAGAATCCCTCGTAGCGTTCCAGAACCTGCCAGCCCGACTGCTCCAGCAGCGCCTCCCACTCACGGAGCGATGCTACCGCACGTTCAAAGCCGTGATGCCAAAATCCATCGTCGCAGTGCGCTGACAATTCCACGCGAAACCCCTCGTAGTAGCCAATCCAACTCCGACGTTCGGTCACAACCATACCGCGCCGTTCCCCAAACACAACCGGCTCAAAACTGGCCATTTCCTGCTCCCGCGTGACCAGGTCCAGCATCAACATGCCGCCCTCCGCAACGACCCCTGCCAGACTGCCAAACAGCCGCAGGTCCTCTTCCCGGGTCATCCAAAGACCAGGCAGATTTCCCCCAAGAAGGACGATGTCGAACCGCTCCTCCGCCGGCAGCGCCCGTGCGTCGGCACAGAGCAGCTCCACCGTCACACCCCGCTCCGCAGCCCGCGCGGCAAGCCCAGCCAGCCGCTCCGCGCTCACATCATTCGCCGTCACGACGGCGCCCGCCTCGGCGCAGGCCAGCGCATACCGACCAAGCCCCGCGCAGGCGTCGAGCACCCGCTTGCCTGCCCAGCCGTCAACGCCCGCCCACTGCCCCAAGGCCGCCACCGCAGCCTGTGCCGCAGCATCATGCGGCGGTGTCGCCAGCATGGGCGCCACATCGTCCCAGAAGGCCTCCGCAGCACTCACCGTGCACCTCCCGCCACAACGCGTGCGAGATGCTCCCACGACAGCTCCGGCAGCCGCCGCGCGATGCCCGCGGCGAAGGGTTTTGCCAGCTGCTCGGCGAAGAAACGCTCGACGGCGGCAGCCAGCGCGGCCGGGTCTGAAGGCGGTACAAGAAGCCCCGTCTCGCCCTCCCAGACCACCTCCGGAATGCCCCCAACGCGGGTCGTGATGACAGGCTTCCCGAAGGCATACGCCACCTGCACAATCCCGCTCTGCGTCGCATGCAGGTAGGGCACCACCACAGCGTCGGCAGCCACCATGTAGGTGGCAACAGCCTCGTTCGGCACATACTTCAAGTCCAGCTTCAACGCGCCGCCGATGCCCAGCTCGTCAATCAGTGCGTGAAGCGGCTTCTCGTCACCGTAGCACTCGCCCGCGACCACCAGTTTGACCGCCCGCTTCGACAGGATCTCGGGCATCGCACGCAGCAACACCTCCAGCCCCTTGTAGGGACGGATGAGCCCGAAGAAGAGGAGCACCTCCTCCTCTGCACCCAACCCGAGTTCGGCGCGTGCCGCAGCCGGGCCGGGCAAGGCACCTTCCGCAAAGAGGTCATATACGGGATGGGCCACCACAGCCACGGGACGCCCACCCGCGTAACGCTCCATCTTTGATCGCTCTGCCTGCGCGTGGACCACAAACCGGTCGGCGCCACCGTAGGCCCACCTGAGCGCCAATCGGTCGAATGGTGTCCCCTCGTGCGGCTCCACGTTGTGGCAGACAAAAACAACCTCGATGCCGGCGCGCCGCGCGAGCCGCCCAATCGTCCCGAACGCCGGCGCGAAGTAGGGGTGCCACCACTGGATAACCAGCTTCTTCACACCGCGACGGCGCAACCGGGCAACCGTCCGGAACCAGCTATCGGGGCGCATCGAATCTACCCAGCGCTCCGACGCCGTCTCGAAGGGCTGCTTCGAACCATCCTCCTGGCTCGACCCTGGAAAAAGCGCGCTCGGATACTGCCGGGTCAGGTTAACCGTCAGCACCTCCTCGCCCGCCTCCGCCAAGGCCCGCACCAGCCGCGCGGTGTAGTGGGCAATGCCACCACGGTAGGGATAGACGGGCCCCAGAACTGCGATGGTCACGGGAGCCTCCGGGCCATGGTCGCGCTTAGAACGAACGGGCGGCCGAGACAGCCTCGCGCACAGGCACCGGAGCCAGCTTGAGCGCCTCGCCGGCCTTCGCCTTCGCGATGGTGGCAGCAACCTTCGCCATCGAACTCGGCGAGAGCAGGATGTTGGCGTAGGCCTGATTGGCAAGCGGGCAATCACATTCGCCGCGCTTGATGCCGGCCCGAACCGTCTGTGCCTGCCGGCTGTGCCAGACAGACCAGAAGTCGTAGCCGTGCTGCTTGAGATTCCCCAGGCTCTTGCTGTCGGCCAGAATCGCGCAGGGCCAGAGCTCGCCGTAGGCTGAGATGTGGGCATTCGAGATGCCGGCGTAGCAGGGGATGACCTGCTTGCGCTCCTTCAGCCACTCCGTCGTGATCTCGTAGTAGTGGTGTCGCATCGCCTGCGTGAGAAGTTCCAGTCCGGTGGCATCCTCCAGCCGCCGCTCCGTCTCCTCGCGGAAGGCCGAAATGCCGCGCCCGTAGGCCTCGTGGTCGGGCGTGATACCCGTCCCCACGTTGCGCATCTCACGGCGCTCCTCGGCCACCTCGCTGATGTAGGTGTCCACACCGAACTTGCTGGCCTCCTCGATGATCTCAGGCAGCCGCTCGAGATTCATCGTGCTGATGACCGTGCCAACACCTACGCGCAGGTGGTCATACTTCTGGCGGAGCTCGCGGAGCAGCCCCAGCGTATGGACCAGCTTGGCATAGTTCCCCGGGATGCCACGCACCCAGTCATGGAACTCGCCTACGCCGTCGAAAGAGGGCTTGAGGGTCAGCTTTGTTCCGGGCGACCAGGTCCGCATCCCGATGAGCATCTCCTCGGTTATTGCAGCAATCTTCTGCGGCGACAGCGCATTGGTCGGGATGTGCACCACGCTCGGCTTGAGGTGGATGCAGGCCAGCCGGACGATGTCGATGAGGTCCTTGCGCAGGAAGGGTTCACCCCCCGAGATGTTGAAGAAATAGACCTCGCCCACAGAGCGAAAAATCTTCTCAATCTCCTCGATGTTGAGTTCCTCTGCGAGGCGCTCCTTCTCGGCCGGGTAGATCTTCCAGATGTCGCAACTCTGACAGCGCGAGTTGCACATGTTGGTCACAGACAACGTCAGGTTGATGGGTGCCGGCGGCTTGCCGATGCCCTCGTAGGCCAACCGGTAGCGTGCCAGTTTGGGAGCCATCTCGGTAATCGCGCGGGGCAGTTTCATGGTGTCTCTCCGAGGGGCTGTTCGCCACTCTTGGGTTCGTAGTCGTGTACCGCGATCACGCTGTAATCGTTACGGTCGCGGTGGAAGAAATAGGTAAGCATCTCGGCCAGCAGCCCGAATGTCACCAACTGGCCAGCCAACAGGACGAGCAGGATGCCAAGAAAGAGCAACGGCCGGCTGCCGATGCCCACGCCCGTCAGCCAGACCGCCGTCAGATAGGCGAGGATCAGGAAGCCGAGACCGCCCGTTGCGATGGCAACGCTGCCGATAAGATGCAACGGCCGGCGCAGGTATTTGGTCAGGAAGACCACCGTGAGAAGGTCCAAGAAGCCGCGCACAAACCGGCCCCAGGCATACTTACTCTGCCCATGCACCCGCGGCCGGTGCTTGGTCTTCATCTCGATCACCACATAGCCCATGCCCGCCGCCAGAACGGGGATGTAGCGGTGCATGTCGCCGTAGAGCGACAGCTGCTTGACCACCTCGGCCCGGTAGGCCTTCAGACCACAGTTCATGTCGTGGAGGTCGAGCCCGGTCGCGAGACGCGAGACGGTGTTGTAGACGAGCGACGGCAGCGTCTTTCCTACCGGGTCGAGGCGCGGATACTTCCAGCCGCTCACCAGGTCGGCCTCGCCAGATTCGATGGGCGCGATCAGGCGACCAACCTCCGACGGGTCGTCCTGCAGGTCGCCGTCCATGGTCACCACGTAGAGGCCGCGCGCATGGGCAAAACCGACGCTCATGGCGGCAGCCTTGCCGAAGTTCCGGCGAAGCTGGATGGCGCGGAAGCGGGGATCGCGCTTGCAGATCGCCTGCTCAATCTCGCGCGAGCCATCGCGGCTCCCATCGTCGACGAGCAGGCACTCCCACGAGCGGCCAAGGGCCTCCATCGCAGCGGTGATTTCGGCCGCGAGCGGGTGAAGCGACTCGTGTTCGTTGTAGATTGCGACGACGATGGAGATGGCCGGCCTGTCCTGCACCGATGCGCTCCCCTGCTTCTGCTGCGTTGCGCTCATTCCACTCTTCCGTTGTCGCCACGGACCGAAACGGCCGAAGTTCCGAGGCGGCCTATACCACGGCCAGCCAAAACGCCCAAAGCAATCGCTCCAAGCCCATCAAGAAACAGACAAAAGAAAACCCGACGCAAGCGCCGGGTCTCTCTCACATCGCGTGCGTCGATTAGACGGTCGCGACGACAACCTTCACGACGGTCGAGACATCAGCGTGAAGCTTCACGATGGCCTCGTAGGTGCCGAGGGTCTTGATGGTGTCGTTGATGGTGATGCGCTTGCGGTCGACCACGTGGCCGGCGGCGGCAAGAGCAGCCTCGACGTCGCGGTTGGTGACCGAACCGAAGAGACGGTCACTGTCGCCCGCCTGACGGATGATGGTGACCGAGACGCCGGAGAGCGACGATGCCGTCTGCTGTGCCGAAATCTTCAGCTTCGCCTTCTTGTCCGCGAGGACGGCAAGCTGGTGGTCAAGCTCCTTCTTGCTGCCAGCCGTGGCCAGCACCGCGAGCTTGCGGGGGATGAGATAGTTACGACCGTAACCGCCCTTGACCCGAACCAGATCGCCCATGTGACCGAGATGGTTCACGTCCTCAGTGAGGATGACTTCCATGGCCATGATTTACTCCTTTCCATTCACGCTAGGCGTGTTCGTTGCAAACAGTGAAATGATTACGAGTCGAGGTCGACTTCCTCTTCCACGACCGGACGAGGCGGACGCTCGCGGCGCACACCCTCTTCGCTCTCGGGCGCCGGACGGGCACCTTCGGCGGCGCCATCCTCAAGACGGACGGTGCCGAACTTGATGACGGAGTCCAGGAGGCGGAGGTTACGCTCGAGCTCGGCCACGGCATCGCCGGTGACCGTGTAACGGAGGTAGTAGAAGAGACCGCGCTCGAACTTGCCGATCTTGTAGGCCAGCTTGCGGCGGCCCCACTCGTCGCGACGCTTCACTTCGCCGCCGAAACGCGCCAGAACCGTGTCGATACGATCCGAGACGCGCGCCTTCTCGGCGTCGTCCACATCGCTTCCAAGGATATAAATCGTCTCGTACTCTCTCGGCGTTGCCATGGATCGCTCTCCTTCTGAGTTCATAGCCCGCCAGGTGGCGAGCAAGGAGCGGTTGCGAAGTTCAGCCCTGCATCACGACGACACAAGGCGGGCGGGCCTCCTAGCACGCTTGAGAGGCCGTGTCACCTACCGCTGTTCGGTTTTTCGCCCGCATGAAACCGACCTTGCGCTGCGATCAGCCCCTCCCGGAGAAGGCATTCGACGGCGTCGGCTGCCTCTTCGATCGAACGCTCTACCTCAGCCCGCTCTGCCGTCGGGAAGCCGCCAAGCACCCAGTTGGAGACATCGCCGCCCACAACGGGAGGCCGGGCAATCCCCAGCCGCACGCGGAAGTAGTCCTTGCTCGACAGGTGCTGGTCCATCGACCGGAGCCCGTTGTGGCCTGCATGGCCCCCACCAATCTTGAGCCGGAGTCTGCCCACGGGCAGGTCCAACTCGTCATGGATGACCACCACCGACTCGGGAGCCAACCGATAGAAGGCAGCAGCCGGCTGCACAGCCTCACCGCTCAGGTTCATGAAGGTCTGCGGCTGCAGGAGCAGCACGGCACGACCGGCAATGTTCCCGCTACCGAGCCGCGACTTGAACCGCTGCTCCGTGAGCGAAATGCCATGACGCCGAGCGAGACACTCCACGACCCGAAAGCCAATGTTGTGCCGCGTCTCGGCATACTTGGAACCCGGGTTTCCGAGCCCGACAATGATGGCCCGGCCGGGCGGAACTTCGACAGCAGTCGCCATCTGGAAGCAGCCGCCAGGCCGATCTCAGTCCTACTTCTCGGTGTCGTCCGTCGCGCCGCGCTTGCGGGCAACGAGCATCACGGGGAAGCGGTTCTTGTAGACGAACTCGCAGCCAGCCGGCGCGGTGATCTGGTCGATGTAGATCGACTCGCCGAGGCCGGCAGCAGCGACATCGTGCTCCACGGCAGCGGGGATGTCCTTGACCTTGCAGCGAAGGAGCACGTCACGCGTGACGACCTGAAGACGGCCACCGGCGCGCTCACCGGCGGAACGACCCACCGGCTTGACGGGAACGCGAATCTCAACCTCACGCTCCTCCGACACATTGAGCAGGTCAATGTGGGTGATGACGCGGCGGACGGGATCGAACTGACGGGCCTTGAGCATGCAAAGGCGGGTGGTGGCCTCGTCGTCCAGCTTGACCTGGAAGGCATAGTTGAAGCCGAACTCCGAGCGAAGTGCGATCTCAAGAAGCTTCGGCTCAACCGCGATCGAGCGGGGCTCGCTGCCCGACCCGTAGATCACACCCGGGACCAGACCGGCGACGCGCACGCGGCGCGACGGACCCTTCAGACCGGCGACGCGGCTCTGAACCTCAAGTGTCAAACGCTCCGTATTCATCTCTTTCTCCATCTCATGGTGTTCGGTCGGCACTGCGGCCGCCGTGTCTCGGTTAATACGAGGGGGGCCGTCAATACCAGAAAAGGCTGCTCACTGAAAAGTCCCCATGCACACGTTTGATCGCTTCTCCGATCGTCGCCGCCACAGAGAGCACTTCGATCCGCTCGCAGGCCAGCACATCGGGCCGCGGCGGGATGGTATCGGTCACAAAAACCCGGTCCAACTCCGACCCTGCGATGCGTTCTACGGCCGTGCCGTTGAAGAGACCATGCGTCGCGAAGGAGAAGACCCGACGGGCGCCGTTGGCCTTGAGCGCCTTCGCTGCACCCACCAGCGTACCCGCGGTGTCGATCATGTCGTCGACCAGGAAGGCATCCTTGCCCGCCACATCGCCGATGACATGCATCACCTCTGCCACGTTGGGCTTGGAGCGGCGCTTGTCGATGATCGCGAGACCTGTACCGAGCCTGCTCGAAAAGCGGCGTGCACGCTCCACGCCACCCGCATCGGGCGAAACCACGACGCAGCTCTCCGGCCCCTCTGTGTTCACCCGGCGCATCGCCTCGAGCAACACCGCCGATGCATTGAGATGGTCCACGGGAACCGCAAAGAAGCCCGTGATCTGATTGGCGTGCAGGTCCATCGCCATCACCCGGTGCACACCTGCGGCCTGGAGCAGATCGGCCATCAGACGGGCCGAGATCGGCGTACGGGGACGGTCCTGACGGTCCTGACGGGCGTAGGCGAAGTAGGGGATCACAGCGGTGATCGAACGGGCGCTTGAGCGGCGGAGCGCGTCGAGCATCACCAGCATCTCCATGATGGCATCGTTCACCGGCTTACGCAGCGACTGGATGACGTAGACATCCTTGCCGCGCACGCTCTCGCCCACGACAAAGTGGACCTCGCCGTCGGCGAACCGATCGATGTGGCACTTCGCCAGCGGAAGTTGAAGGTAGTCGGCGATGCCCTCTGCCAGCGCAGGGTGGGCCGAACCCGAAAAGATGCGAATGGAATCTTCGACCGCCATCACGGACCCATCTCCGACCGGGTGAACTCGCACGCAGAGCTGGGCTGCCAGGATTCGAACCTAGATAAACGGTATCAAAAACCGTTGTCCTGCCATTAGACGACAGCCCAATTCGCAACAGTCCTTTCGGGCCGTCGCGCCGGCGGCTGACTAGCAATCCGGCCTTGCGGCCGTCAAGCCGGACGCGCGTTGCGCGGCAACCCCGCAACAACCAGCTCGTAGCTTCGTGAGACCCAACCCACGACCGTGGGCGTAGCCACCCTGCCATCGAAGCGCAGGGTGCTCCAGTGGCGCTTGTTCATGTGCCAGCCGGGCGTCACCGAGGCGTGAAGCGCCCGCTCCTCCGCGCCCTCCTCCGGCGGCACCTTGAAGTTCATGCTCGCCACCTCTTTGCCCGGCGAGAGCAGCAGGAACATCTTGCCGCCCACCTTGTAGACGAAGGTGCCGGGACCGAAGGGTTCGCTCTCTGTCACGCCGGGGAGGGAGAGTGCATGTTCGCGCACCGTATGCAGCATCATTGACCTCCAACTCCGACCCATCGTCGCGCTCCGGACCCCGCCCGCTAGGCAGCGTTCCCAAGCCGCAAGGTAGCAGAGGCTATCGGCGCGGACGACACGCAGCGGCAACGACATCGACGATAGTGGAATTTGCACAAAGAGTGGGCTAGCCCTCGCCCGACACAACGGATCCACCTGCCTTCCTCGGAGAACCCATGAGTGACGCTCCCAAGCCCGTCGCAGTCCGCATCGTTCGCATCCTACTGCTGGCACTCCTCGCCTACTTTGCGGTGGTCTTCTTCTCGAGCCGCGGTCTGGTCTTTCAGGCCAAGACATCGGTCGCCGAGCGTCGCCCCGCAGGCGCCGAACAGATCTGGTTTGAGAGTCCCGGGCAGAAGACGGAGGCCTGGTTCCTGCCGCCGACCGTAGCCCCGCAGGGCCCTGCGCCGCTCATCATCTTCGCCCACGGCGGCCCCGAGCTCATCGACGACTGGGCGAGCGCCTTCGCGCCCCCTCGCGCCCGCGGCATCGGTGTGCTCCTTGTGGAGTTCCCCGGCTACGGCCGCTCGACGGGCTCGCCGAGCGAGGCCTCCGTGAAGGCGGTCCTGCAGCAGGGCTACGACTGGGCCACCAAGCGACCCGACATCGACCCCACCAAGATCATCCTCTACGGCCGTGCCGTCGGTGGCGCTGCGGTCGCTACTCTCCTCGATGGCACCAACAAGCCGGCCGCGGTCATCCTCGAGTCAACCTTCAGCAACGGTGGCTACTTCGCAAAGAAGTTCTTCGCGCCGGGATTCCTTGCACGCGACCGCTTCGACACACTCTCGGCCATCACGACCTTCAAGGGTCAGGCGCCCATCATCGTTATCCACGGGAGCTCCGACGAGGTCATCCAGCCGAACGAGGCCGCGATCCTCGCCACCGCCGCCGGCACCGAGCCCATCTTCCTGGAGTGCGGCCACTTCGACTGCCCCCGCGTCTGGACGCAGAACATCTTCCCCGCACTCATCGCCGCCAAGGTGCTGCCTGAGAGCGCGCCCAAGCCGCCGGCGCCTCCCGCTCCTCCGGCTCCTCCGGTGGTTGCAGCCGGCTCCGGTGAGGGTTCGGGCAGCGGAGCGGCTGACGGAAGCGGCTCCGGCAGCGGCGCCAAGTAGGGCCGGTTACGGGCGGACGAGCCGCTCGTACAGCAGCTCCGGCTCCGACAGCGACCCCGCCTCAAAGGCCGGGTTGATGCGGTAAATGGGCACCTCGGTCGCGGCCGCCTCCACATACCGCGCCAGGGTCATTGCCCCGAAGCCGGCCTGCTGGGCGGGCTCCGCGGGGCTGCCATGGAGCATCCGCGGTAGATTCGCACAGACCGGCCGAAGCGCGGGCTGGGTCTTGTTGAGCAGCGTCGCCACAGGCTCTGGTCCCGTCTGCGCGGCCTGCATGAGCGCCGTCGGCGGCGGACATTTCTCCACCTCTGCAATGCGCGCGAGCGCCGCCCACGGGCTCCACCAGTGCAACTCGAAGGGGATGGAGGGCGACCAGCCCTTCACAAACCAGCGGGCCCGTGGATCGGGCTCATCGTAGAGCAGCATGGAGCTGAGCGTGTTCTGCACCGCGATCGGGCGCTCGGCGAAGATGACCTCCAGCGCTGCGGTCTCCACCGCACCTTCGAAGGCGCGAAGCAGCTGTGTCGGGAGCGCGAGTCCACTCCTCCCCTGACCCTCCACCCCGATGACCAGCGGACGCTCGATGCGCAACACCACCACCTCGCCGGGCCCCATCGGCAGGCGAAGATGGCGGGCATGCAAGAGGCTGTTGGAGGACTGCGCAGGGTCGAAGCCCGGCTTGACGGGCTCGGAAGAGACCACAACGCCGCGGGCCCAGGTCCAGGTGAAGGCGGTGTTGGCGAGGTCATCCGCGACGAGCAGGCAGCCCTCCAGGAGATTGCCCGTTCGATTCCGGAGGTGGATCTCAGCGTCGAGCGTTGCAAGACGGGGATCGGCCGTCTCGCTCCGCATATCGACTGTCACGCGGGCCGCGACCACCTCGATGTTCCGGGTGACGCTGGGGAAAAACTCACCGCCCACCTCATGGCAGGGGATGACGATCGCCTGGGCTGCAGCGGGCGCCAGCATCGCGGCGAAGGCAAGCGCCACCAGACCGATTGACTCTCGACAGAGGGCGCGTTTGGCACGAAGAGGAGAGGTCACAGCAGCCTGCACAAAGAGGAGTGGTCATGGATTGGACGAAGATAGAGTCAGAGGCCGTCGCCGACCTCACCGCCCTGCTCCGGTTTGATACCACCAATCCGCCCGGAAACGAAACTGCAGCCATCGCCTGGATCGCCGAACGGCTCCGCGCAGCGGGCATCGAGCCCACCATCCTCACCTCGGACGGGCGCCCCAACCTGATCGCCCGCATCAAGGGCGACGGCACGGGCGGCGGACCGCTGCTGCTGGCCGGCCACGTGGACGTCGTTCCGCATGAACGTGAGCACTGGAGCTGCGACCCCTTCGAGGCGCATGTCCGCGACGGCTATCTCTACGGGCGTGGCGCCATCGACATGAAGTACATGGTGGTGCAGTGCATGACCGCCTTCCTGCTGCTGCACGCCTCGGGCCGGGTGCCGTCGCGCGATATCATTTTTGCGGCGGTTTCCGACGAGGAGGAGGGCTGCACCCACGGCTCCCGTTTCCTCGTGGAGCAGCATGCTGAGCTGGTCCGCGCGGAGTACATGTTGGGCGAGGTCGGCGGCTTCAGCCACGATGTGAACGGTGTCCGCTACTACATGGTCGAGGCCGGCGAGCGGGGCGTCTGCCAGTTCAAACTGCATGCCATCGGGGACCCCGGCCACGCATCGGTACCGCACCGGCAGAACGCCGTCGTCCGGCTCGCCGAGGCGGTTGCCAAGCTGGGCAGGACCCACCTGCCTGTACACATCTGTGAGACCACCGCGGCCTCCAACCGGGCAATGGCGCCGAGGCAGCCGTTTGGTCCGCGCCTCGTGATGCCCCAGCTGCTCCACCCCGCGCTGACCGACTTCGTGCTCGACCGGCTCCTGCCCGACCGGCAGACCGCCTTCCAGCTCGCCGCCTCGCTGCACAACACTGTGGCCCCGACCGGCCTGGCTGCAGGCCAGAAGATCAACGTCATCCCGGGTCGGGCGACGGCGCTGATCGACGGCCGGCTCATCCCCGGGCAGAAGCCGGAAGACCTGCTCCGTGAGGTCCGCGATGTGGTGGGCGAAGGGTTTGAGTTCGAGGTCATCCGGAGCTTCGAGGGGCGCGAGGAATCAGTCAAAGACCCGCTCTTCCAACTCATCTGCGAGACGTTGCGCGCGCACGACCCGGAGGGGACGCCCGTGCCCTACCTGCTGCCGGGATTCTCCGACGCGCAGTACTTCGGGCGGCTCGGTGCCAAGTGCTACGGCTTTGCGCCGGTGCGCTTCCCCAAGGAGGACGGCATCGTCTTCTCGAAGCTCTTCCACGGACACGACGAGCGCATCCACATCGAGGGATTCAAGTGGGGGGTGCGCTGCTTCACCGACCTCGTGGGCCGGTTCGTTACGGTACCGATGAGCTCGACTTGACCTCAGCGGCGAGCCACTTCGGCAGCCTGCCATCGGTCAGCACATCGAGCGCCTCTGCGACAGCACGGGGCACCCAGCCCTTGCGGGTGAGTTCGGCGACCATCGCCTCGGTGAGTTCAACACTCGGCGGGTCTCCCGTGAGCGGGAGCTGGTCGAGGAGGTCGCGCGCCATGAGGGGCAAAACGGGCCAGACGAGCTCGAGCCTGTTCCCGTCGAAGTTGGCGAGCGAGTCGTCCGGCGGATAACGGAAGCCCTCGGTGGGGTCTTCGCCGGAGATGCGGACAAAGTCGGCCCAGCGGGACCAGGGCACGATGGCCATCTCGCCGAAGACGGCGAAGCCTGCCTTGACGAGCGCCGGGATCTTCTTTGCAGAACCACCCGCGAGTTCGACCGCGGTGAGACCCTCGTTGAGCGTGATATCAGCCACCTTCCGCTGCGCGTCGGCGATGAGGAGGTGGAAAGAGGCGGGGATATCGGCGCGGGTGCGCTCGATGAGGTTGGTGCGGAGCAGTGTGGCATCCATGCCGCTCTCGAGCGCGGTGAGCAGCGAGGCTGCGGTCACGCGGGCGCGGAAGATGGGGCCATCCCAACTCGCATGGTTGTCGACCGGCTCTCCGATGCGCCGGAGGAAGTACTCGTCGCCCACATCGCCTTCGTGGCGGTAGAACATGACCTCGTGGTTCGACTGGATGATGTAGGGCTTCCGGGCATCTGCGAAGACCGTCTCGGCATCTTCGTTGAGCTTACCGGGGCTCTGGATGAGCCGCGCGCCCATCTCGGTCAGGCGCCAGACCCGCTCTACGCCGCGGGCGGCAGGCGCGCGACCCAGGTCGACCCAGCCAAAGCGGGCCGCGAGCAGAAGCCAGTAGTCCACAAGGCGGCGAATCTCGGGATCGGCCTCCCCCTCTTCAACCTCGGGGACCTCGTCATCCTCCGAGATCAGCATGGCGGGCTCAGCGGCGGAGATGGAGGTAGCGAGCGAAGCAGCCAGCACCCATTCGTCCACCGGGGCGGTCGCCACAACCGCGATCAGGACCTCGCGCAGGGCAAGGATGCTGCGCAGGAAGTCGCGGCGGAAGGTCTGCCCGAAGTTGTGGCGGTGGCCCTGCTCGTTGCGCGCATCGCAGCGCTCGTCCCAGGCCTCGGTGGCCATGTAGGCGCGCATCAGCATCTCGGCGCGGCGGGTGGGCAGCGCGAGGAAGAACTGGTCGGCGCCCGGGCCTACGCCCAAGACACGCTCCTGGCCGCGATGCACCAGCATCAGGTGCTCGGCGAGCGAGTAGACAAAGCGGACCTGATCCACCTCGTCCCAGTCGTAGAGCACCGACTTGGGGTCCTGCCAGAGCAGCCGCTCGTTGATGGCCGACCAGAGCGGCTTCGGAGGGATGCCCGACTTGGTCAGTTTGATGTTCTTGTCCCGGGTGGCCTCAATCACGCCGAGCAGTTCGCGAAGGATCTCGCTGTCGTTGCTGCGCAGCATGCCCTCCACAGGTCCGCGGTAGGCCGCCAGAGGGGGAACTTCGGGACCCAGCAGCGAGGTCGACTTGCGCGGCTTCGTCATCGGCTACTCCACGACCAACTGGTGGGTGAAGCGCGGCGAATGGCCGATCTCCTTCAGCCGTTTCATGAGCGTCCGCACACGATCGGCATCGACGATTGCGTGCGTCGCGTCGAGTCGCTTCCAGACGAGCGCACGAATCTCGGCGTAGCCGAGGATGGCGTCCATCGTGACCTTGTCGCGCGTTGTCACGACGGCCACATTGTGATGCGCAACAGATCCCGTTTGCTCGTTGCTCATACCAACCTTCAACTGGGTGCAGAACGGACAACGCCGCGGGTCTACTCCCCGCGGGGAAGGGGTGTCAACCAGAGAAGAGATTTCGCCTTAGATTCCTAAAGTTTAGCCTGATATCAAGCGTCTGGGTTGCAGCCGAACGGCCGCTGCCGTAGCCTGCACTCCCCTCAGCATGTGAAACGATGCGGAATCAACGGTCAAAATGGGATGCCTTCCTCGAGGCGCTGCTACCCGGAGAGACACCTGTCACCTTCCTGATGATGCTTTTCTGCGTCGCAACCTACCTCCTCGGGGCGCTGCAGACCCACCTCCTGTGGGAGTCGGATGGAGCTGCGTTGCTGCGCATGGGTGCCAACTTCGGTCCGCAAACCATGGCGGGCGGCGAGTGGTGGCGGCTTGCCACCTACGCATTCCTTCACGGCGGCATCATCCACCTCGCCTTCAACATGATGGCGCTCAAGAACCTGGGGCCTCTCGTCGAGATGCGGCTCGGGTCCGCCCGATTCGGCGCTGTCTATGCGGTCGCTTCGGTGACGGGCGGCATCGGCTCACTCGTCTCCGGTACCGCCCTCTCGGTTGGTGCAAGCGGTGCCGTCACAGGCCTCATCGGCGCTGGCATCATCATCGGCCACCTGACGCCCGGTGCGATGGCCAAGAACATCCGCGACCAGCTGCTCTTCTGGCTGGGCATCAATCTGCTTATCGGCTTCATGCCGGGCTCGGGCCTCAACATCGATAACGGTGCTCACATCGGCGGCCTGCTGGGTGGCGCCGGCCTCGGCTGGCTCTTCCTCACCCTCGAGCACCGCGCGCCTGGATTCGCCCGCGCTGCCCGCATCCCGCTCGGCCTTCTGCCCGTTGCCATGGTCGTCGCGCTCGGCTGGCAGTTCTATCAAATGCGAAATGTCGCGCCCATCCGTGGGGGTGCAGCCGCACTCGGCGAAGCCGGTGAAGAGGCCCTCATGCGGAGCTGCTTCGAGGAGCTGGAGGCAGAGCGCTGGAGCGAGGCAGAGCGGCCCTGCGGCACCTGGCGCTACGCTGTGCCCGACCGGACCATCCCCTACCTCATCATGGCTGCTCTCTATGAGCAGCTGGACCAGCCGGGGCGGGCGGGCCGCGAGCGAAACCTCATCGTTGCGCTCGCCCCCGATGCGGCCGACATGGCCGACCTCAACCTGACGCCGCCGGAACGGATCAAGGTCTACCTCGCCGCAAGCCGCTAGCGGGGCTTCGGACCGGCGAGGATCGAGGCGTGTGCGATCTTGATGCGCTCGAGGACAAGCGGGCTCAGCTCGACGACTTCGGCCTGCATCAAGAGGTCGCGGGCGTGGTCGCTGCCGATGGTGCGGAGCGCCTCGATGGCGGTGAGCCGGAACTGCAGGTCGGAGACCGTGAGGTAGTGCTCGACCCAGGGGATGGACCGGTCGGCATAACCGACGGCGAGGTAGCCGATGATGCGATGGCGGTTCATCTCGGAGGTGTCAGCCGCCGCGAGCAGACCACCATAGAGCGAGAGGGTCTGCTCGCCGGGCCAGTAGACGAGCGCCGCGAGCGCACGGTCACGGTGGACCGGGTCGACCGCGCCGTCGCGCGCGATGGAGGCGAGCAGCGCTTCGGGCTCGGCGAGGGCGGCCTCGAAGTCGGCCTTTGAGCCGATGCCGTGGTAGCCGGAGAGCAGGAGCATGGCCTTGTCGCGCTGCTCTGCGCCAAAGGAGGCGAGCGCACGGGAGGCGGCGAGCGACGCGAGCGCGATGGGCGGCGCCAGGGTGAGCTCAGTGGCCGCCGGAACCGGCGGGGCGGCGCTGGCGAGAGAGGAGGCTGCCAAGAGCGGAAGGAGAAGCAGGGCGAGTCGACGCATGAAGCACCTCAAGTGCGTACGGAGTGTGAACGGAGTACGGGGCGACGCTGCCGCTATTCAGCGGCGACCACCGACCGGCTTGGTGAGCGGGTTGGCGCGGATGATGGAGACCTGACCATCGGAGAGCTCGAGAGAGGTCCGAGTGGCGGCGATGGGGAACATGAGGTTGTTGTAGTCGGCACAGGCGCCGAGGTTGCCATTCTCGATGGTGGAGCAGCGTTCGGTATCGTCGAGCTGGTCGAACTGGCCGCCCGACTGCTCGGTGGTGTGGAAGAGACCGAGGTAGTGGCCGAGCTCGTGTGCGAGCACCTGGCCGACGAGCTGAGGCCCGTTCACGTTGCCCGTCTGGCGAAGATACTCGGCAGAGAAGACGAGCCCGGTGCCGGCCTGACCGTGGACGCCAGCGGCGCCGGGAATGCCTGTCGAGATGCCGAGGACCGAAGAGGACTGCCCTGCGAAGCCCTCGATGAAGAAGACATTGGCCGATAGGAGCGCGTCGCGGCTCGAGCCCGGCTGGCGCGAGAGTTTGACCAACTCGTAGACCTCGTCGCTGTCGCGAATCACCTGAAAACGGGCCAGAATGTCGCCGCCGACATCGAAGTAGCGCACCTCGCCAACAGTGAGATTGGCGGTGGAGTAGACGGCGTTGAAGGAGTCGATGAGCCGCGTGAAGGCCGGGTCGCCGACGGCGCTGTCGGCGGTCAGGCCATCGGCCCCGACGAAGTAGAAGTTGAGGTCGACGACCAGCGGCTCGCCCGTTGCCGAGAGCGACTCGGACTCGGTGAACACGAGGTAGCAGAGGTCTTCGGTTGCCGGCCCGTCGGTGCCGAACTCCATCTCGTAACGACCGCCTTCCACATACTGGGTGTAGTCGGGTCCGCCAGGCAGAAGCACCGGCGAAACCTCACCGAGTGAGATGGGTGTAAAGAGGTAGCTGGCATAGGTCTGCATCTGAAGTTCGCCGGCCGTCGGAGCCCGGATGAGGTCGGGGACGAGCGTGTGACCCTGGTCCCAGGCGAGCACGAAGAGGCTCGTGGAGCCAGTCGGGACATCGAAGGCGATGCGGTGTCGATCGAGGCGTGAGACGCCGCCGAAGGAGAAGTTGGTTACATCGTCGGCGGCGATGAAGTCGGAGGCACAGACGGGGTCGAGGTTGCTGTTGGCGAAGGAGGGGTAGCAGTAGGAGCCGGTGCCCGTGCCGCGGCATTCATAACCTTCGCGGCAGTCGGCATCGACCACGCAGAGCGGCACACAGAGGTTGCCGTTGAACTGTCCGCGCAGGCAGGCTGTGCCGACGCCGAAGCAGTCCTGACGGGAGCTGCAATCGAAGACGGTGCAGAGCCCGCCCGGGAAGCCCTGCTCGTCGGTCAGGCAGAAGCCGCTCGCGCAGTCGGTGTTCTGTGTGCAGGCGGCGCCATCGTCGCCAGGCTCGACGGGCGTGGTGTCGGCAGCGGTGTCAGACGAGTCGCTGTCGGGGCTCGCGTCGGCGCCCGAGCCGGAGCCGTCGGCCGAGCCACTGCCCTCCCCCGCGTCGGCGGCGTCGGCGGTGACGCTGGCCTGCGTGCCCTCGGAGTCGTCCCCGCAGGCGGCGGCAAGCAGGAGAAGCGCCGCGAAGGCGAGGTTGAGGCGTCGGAGTTCGCTCATGGTGCGGTCAGGATGGGATGGAGTTGGAGGACGCGGCTCTGAAGCGGCGAGAGAGCGACATTATCGCCCCATGCGAAAGGATGCATCAAGTTCAGTGAGGCTGCGCAGGAGGTGTCGTAGCTTCGGCAGTTCGCCGTGTCATCGAGCGGATCTTCGCCGCCCGAGGTCTCGATGACGTGAAAGAGGCCCAAGTAGTGGCCAATCTCATGCGCCATGACGAGGCCCGTGTAGGCATTGCCATCCACGGCACCCTGCCTGCCGTCCACAGAGGTGCCGAGATACTCGACGGTGAAGGCTAGCCCGCTGGCTTCCGATCCGTAGAGCCCCGCCGCGCCGGGAATGCCCGCCGAGATGCCGAGCACCGGGCCGGAGGCAAAAGCGAAGCCGCGGTTGAGGAAGATGTTGATGGAGCGCTGCTGCTCGTCGACCGCCGGCGCAGTAGCCAGTTTCACCATGCGCTGAATCTCGCCGAAGCTGCGAACGATGGCGTAGGAGGCATCGTCGCGCGCCGACAGGGTGTGAAAGGTGATGTCTCCGAGCGCGAGCCCTGCCGCCTCGAAGATGCGGTTCACCTCGGCGAACACTGCGGTCAGATTGGCGTCGGTCGGAGCGGTCTGCGGGGTGACCGAGAGTCCGACCAGATAGACGCGGAGGTTGAGCGTTCGTCCGGTACCGGGCGTATCGAGGAGACGAACACAGGCCTGGCGGGAGCTGCTGGTGAGGCCGAGCGTGTAGGTGCCTGCCTCGACAAGCGACTCCACCGCCGGATACTGCGGCAGGTAGAGCGGAACAACCTGGCGGAAGAAGGATTCTCCGACCGTCAGCAACCCCTCCTGGGCATTCAGGTCGACGCGCCTACCCGACGGGGTGACGAGGGTTTGCAGGTCGAGGCTCCCGACGTTGCTGAAGGCCGTCGCGAGAAAGGAGCTGCTGCCTGGGGTGACATCGAACGAGAGCTCCATCTCAGCGGAGCTCCCTGTGAGGCAGACCGTGGGAAAGGGGGATGGGTCGGTGGGCTCGGGCTCGGGGATGTCGATGGAGGTTGGCGCGCAGTAGGCGCTTCCGCCCGCGGAGGGCGTGCAGGTATAGCCAGCGCGGCAGGGCGAGGCGGCCGAGGTGCAGGTTCGATAGCAGCGGTTCTCACCTTCGACCGCGAAGCAGCGGTTGTCGCTATCTTGGCGGGCGCAGTCGAACTCGGCGCGGCAGTTGGCCGTCGTGCAGTAGCCGCTCGGGAAGTCGGGGTCGGCGAGACAGGTGCCTCCGGTGCACTCCTCGGAGGTCGTGCAGGCCTCGCCGTCATCCTTCAGAACAACCGGCGGCAGCGGGAGGCAGGCCGCACGGGTCGGGCCGGCCACGAACTCACAGCGGAAGTTCTCGGGGCAGTCGGCGTTGGCGACACATTGTGCGGCGCAGAGATGGTCTGCACCGACCGCAGCGCAGAGCTCGCCGCGCCCGCAGGTGTTGACCGTGTCGCAATCGGAGATGGTGCAGTAGCCGCTAGGGAACCGTTCGTTGACGATGCAGAGACCGCCCACGCAGTCGGCGCTGCGGGTGCATGGGCTGCCACCAGGGAGGTCGTTGCTGCCCTGCTCTCCACTGCCGCTGTCTGAGCCATCCTCAGACACATCGGCGGTGCTGTCTGGGACGGTGTCGCTCCTGCCGGTGTCGGCGGGCGGTCGTGTATCGAATTCGAAGATGGAGCCGGTATCGGCGGGTGCCTCCTCGCTGTCTCCGCTGCAGGCAGCGGCGAAGAGCAGCGCAACGAGGCCAATCGCTCTAGAGACCGGACCCATCAGCGTGAAGACT
>CAIQPA010000385.1 GCA_903873545.1 uncultured delta proteobacterium | reverse complement strand
CAGCTCAACGTCATCGCCCAGCATGTGCTGGGCCTTCCCAAGTGAGGGTGCGATGACGCAGCCACTCAAGCTCGTTCCCAGCGAAGATCAGGTTACGCTCTGCAAGCAGGCGCAGGGACTCCTGACGCAGCAGGCGCCCGTTGCCCGGCTCCGCCACTACCGCGACACGGTGGGCCACCCGGGCATCGACGCCGGCCTCTGGGGCAAGATTGCCGGCCTGGGCTGGATTCATCTTCACCTGACCGAGGAGGAGGGTGGCGCAGGGCTGCCCTTCGCCGACCTCTGCGCGCTGCAGGAGCAGTTCGGCAAGGTGCTGGCGCCTGAGCCATGGCTGTCGGCCGTCTGGGCCACGGAGCTGCTGCGGCGGAGCTCGAGCCACCGGCGGCTGCTGGCCGGCATCAGCGAGGGGCTGCACAGCGTGGCGGTGGCCTGGCAGGAGCACCGCTACGAGCGGACGCCCAAGACCACGAGCTGCAAGCGCGCCGGTGCCGGCTGGCACCTCTCCGGCACGAAGCGGCATGTGCTCGACGCGCCCGACGCCGCCTACACGCTCATCACGGCGGTGGATGGCGACGGGGCGATTCGCCTCTTCTGCGTGGAGACCGCGACCCTCGAGGCGACCCGCGAGCAGCGCATGGATGGCCGCCCTGCCGCCACGCTGACCTTTGCGCTGGAGCTTCCCGCGACGGCAGAGGTGACCTTCTACGAAGGGGCCGAGCTGGCCTGGTCGCAGGCCTGCGATGTGGCCTCGATTGCGCTCTCCGCGCAGATGGTGGGGGCGGCGCAGGCTGCGCTCGACATGACCGTGGAGTATCTCAAGATCCGGCAGCAGTTCGGGGTGGCCATCGGCACCTTCCAGGCGCTGCAGCACCGGGCGGCGAAGATGTTCATCGAGCTCGAGCTGACGCGGAGCGCGGTCATCGGCGCCGCCGCAGCGGTGGATGCGGGCAGCGATGAGCTGGCCCGCTACGCCTCGCTCGCCAAGGCGCGGGCCTGCGAGACGCTGAGCCTGATTGCCCATGAGGCCATCCAGCTGCATGGCGGCATCGGCGTGACGGACGAGCACGACATCGGCCTCTACCTCAAGCGGTGGCGGGGCGACGACGCGCTGCTGGGCGACGCCTCGTGGCACCGCCAGCGCTGGGCCGAGCTCGGCGGCTACTGAGCGACGCTTCGGCGCTGCTACTGGGCGCGGCCGTTCTCTCGCTCCATGCCCCGACGGTACTGCACCGCCTCTGCCACGTCGGAGGCGGCGATCGCCTCGCGGCCTGCAAGATCGGCGATGGTGCGGGCCACCTTGAGGATGCGGTCGTAGGCGCGGGCCGACATGCCGAGCCGGTCGACGACCACCTCGAGGAGGCGGTGGCCGGCCTCGTCGACGGCGCAGTGGGCGCGGATTTCGCGGGTGGTCATCTGGGCGTTGCAGGCGGTGGGGGTGCCGGCAAAGCGGTGGCGTTGCCGGTCGCGGGCGGCCTGCACGCGGGCACGTACGGTGGCGGAGGGCTCACCCCGGTCTGCAGTCGCAGCGAGGTCGCGGTAGCGGACGCCGGGGACCTCGATCTGGAGGTCGATGCGGTCGAGGAGCGGCCCCGAGATGCGGCTGCGGTAGCGGATGACCTCGTCGGGCTTGCAGATGCAGGCGCGGTCGCGGCTGCCGGCATAGCCGCAGGGGCAGGGGTTCATGCTGCCGACCAGCATGATGGAGGCGGGGTAGACGACGGTGACGAGGCTGCGCGAGATGGTGACGCGCCCCTCTTCGAGCGGCTGGCGCATGACCTCGAGGGCGTTGCGGCGGAACTCGGGGAGCTCGTCGAGGAAGAGGATGCCGTGGTGGGCGAGTGAGATCTCGCCGGGCCGGGGCATACCTGACCCGCCGCCGATCAGGCCGATGTCGGAGATGGTGTGGTGGGGCGAGCGGAAGGGGCGCCGCTGCACGAGTCCACCGTCGTTGCGGAAGCCGGCGACGGAGTAGACCTTGGTGGTCTCGAGTGCTTCGTCGAAGGTCATCTCGGGGAGGATGGTGAGGAGCCGCTTGCTGAGCATGGTTTTGCCGGAGCCAGGCGGGCCCACGAGCAGCAGGTTGTGGCCGCCCGCAGCCGCGACCTCCAGCGCCCGCTTGGCCTGCTGCTGGCCGGCGACGTCGGCGAGGTCGAAGGGGTAGTCGGGGGGCGGGACCAGTCCGCGCGAGACGACGGGCAACGCCGGCTGATGCAGGCCGCGGAGGAAGCGGACCACCTCCTCCAGCCGCTGGCAGCCGACCGCCTCGATGCGGTCCACCAGCGCGGCCTCGGCGGCATTCTCGGCCGCGACGATGAGGCCGGCGAAGCCCTTGTCGCGGGCTGCGATGGCCATGGGCAGGATGCCGCGCACGGGCCGGAGCTGGCCGTCGAGCGAGAGCTCTCCGACCACAAGGTAGCGGTCGAGTCGGGCGAGTTCGTCGGACTTGAAGAGGCCGTCTGCCGCCATCGTGGCGAGGGCGATGGGAAGGTCGAAGCCGGTGCCATCTTTGCGCACATCGGCGGGGGCGAGGTTGATGCTGACGCGGCACTCCGGCCAGGAGAAGCCGGCGTTTTCGAGGGCCGACTTGACCCGCACGCGGGCCTCTCGGACGGCGCCTTCGGGGAGGCCTACGATGGAGAAGGTCTG
>CAIQPA010000384.1 GCA_903873545.1 uncultured delta proteobacterium | reverse complement strand
GCCGCGATGAGGTCGCCCAGCACAGAGCCGGCCTCCACCGAGGCGAGCTGGTTCGGGTCGCCCACGAGCACCAACTGCGCCGTTTCGGGCAGCGCCGCGACCAGCTTGGCCATCAGGGTCAGGTCCACCATCGAGGCCTCATCCACGATAACCACATCGGCCGCGATCGGATTATCGCGTCCGCGACTGGCTGTCACACCGCCATGGATGCCAAGCAGCCGGTGAATCGTTGTCGGCTTCACCGTACCGCTCCGCAGCGCCGTCCGGAAATCCTCCGACACCTCCTCCGACGTGGTTCCCTTGAACATCGCCTTCTTCGCTCCGTCGGCCGGCTCCGCGTTCGCCTGCTCGAGCAGTGCCTGGAACATACGCGCCTGCGCCCGACCCGTTGGCGCCGCAAGCGCGACCCGCTTCCCGGCCAACACGCAGAGGTTCACGATGCGGCCGATGGTCGTCGTCTTGCCCGTGCCTGGACCACCCGTAAGGATGATATTGCGGTGGCCCTCCTTCACCTTCCGCACAGCCTCGCTCTGCGAACTGCTGTTCGTGTCGCCGTCATCGATCTTGATCTTGGCATCATTGATCTGGGGCAGAGGGTCTCGATGCTGCCATCGCTCACACACCGTGCGGTGAGCGTCATGCATGAGCCGCGACACCAGTTTCCCCTCGACCAACAACAGCGGCCGGTTCGACGGGCTCGGCTCGCTCTCCACCAAGCAACCGGCCGTGAGCAACGCACGCAAGGCCGCTGCGCTGATGGTCTGCCATGCGCCGGTGGGAGCCTCCGCCGCGGCAACCCGTTCTGCGAGCTCCTCCAGCGACACCGCCGTGCTCCCACGCATCGGAGCCGCCATGACCTCGGCCACCACATGCACCAGCCGCGGGTCACGCACCCCCATTGCGCTGCAGGCCGCAACGGCAAGCGTCCACACCTGCTCCAGCGCGGCAAGGTGGTTCTGCTCCAACGGCTCCGGCGCGGAGGCCTCCTCGGCCCCTTCCTCGGACGCCGCCGAAGCCTCAACCTCCTCGGTCTTTGCCGAGGCTTCCGCAGAGGCGAGCAGCGCCCGCAGGTAGCCCTCCGCCGCGCTTCCGTTCCGACGGCCGAACCAGCCGCTCACGCCCGAAATCTGATCTTTCTCGCCCATTTCGATGCTCATTCCGCTGCCTCCTCGCCGTCCGGCGAACCGCTGCTTCCCCAGGCCGCAGACAACTTGTCCACCCAGGCGCGCGGCGGCTTGATGAAGAACTGTCCGCGATCCGAACCCTGCTCCATCCCGCGGATGTAGAGGTAGTAGACCCCGCCAAAATCTCGGTCGTAGTCGTAGCCGTCGCCGTCTTCATCCGTGAGCGTCTGCTCCAGGTGCCGGTGCCAGGCCACCGTGTAGATGAGCAGCTGCAGCAGGTAATGGCTATGTGCCATCGCATCGAAGAGCCGGTCGGCCTCGTAACGGGCGAACGCATCATCTGCAGGCTTCAACGGGTCGAGCCGGTTGGTCTTGTAGTCGGCAATGAACCAGCGCTCCCGGCCATCCGCCCCAGGCCGCGCAAACACGAGGTCCATCTTCCCCGTCAGGATGCCCGTCTCGTTCCTGATGCCGGCCGCGAGTGTCTTGAAGTAGCTCTTCCATGCGGGAGGTCCTTCGTAACCCTCCAAGAGTGCCTCCGCCGCCTTCCGGCTATCGCACATCCGCATGTCGAAACTGCTCTCGTCTGCACGGGTATCCAGTGTGACCTCTGAGAGGCTGCATCCGGCGCCCGCTTCGCCGCCCGCCAGCGGCACCGCCAGCACACCGAGCAGGTAGTCGCGGAGCGTTAGGCCCCATCCGCTGCCCGTTTCGAACGATGCCAGCTTCCCCCCGTGCATGCAATGATGCATGACGCCGGAGCAGCTCCAGCGCATCGAACTCATCGTCCACGCTCCGCTCCGACTCAAAGTCGAGCTCCTCGTAGAAGGAGTGCACCAGGTTTCCGAACGCCTTACCCGCCAAACCATCCCAGCGCTCATCACGCGAGAAGGTTCCGCTGTCAGCCTCGTCATCACTCCGCTCCGCCACGGCCTCACCCACGTCGGCCTCCGACGCGGCCTGCGTCTTGCCCTTGTTCTTCAACTGCTGGCTCAGCGAAGTGAAGCTGCGCTTCGTCGAGGCGACCGCGTATGCTCGCTCTGCTGCTACCTTCCACGTCTGCGCCAGCTCCCGCCGCGCCTGCACGAGCGCGGCCTCCGCGGCATCGCCGCTCACCGGCGCCGCAGCAAGCTCCCTCCGCAGCTTCGCCGCCGCCGCATGCCATGGGTCTTCGTCACGATGGACTGTAATCCGCCCCTGCAATTTGTCACTGCCATCCTCGGCGAGTTTGGCCCACTTTTGCAGGACAAACTCGGCAGGTCCCAGCGGTTTCGGCGTGCCGGGAGCCGTTGGTGATTCAGCAATCGAATACTTGTGCGGCTTTATGC
>CAIQPA010000383.1 GCA_903873545.1 uncultured delta proteobacterium | reverse complement strand
GACCCGCTCCTGCTCGACGAGGTCTGCCTCTTCTTCCCCGAGCTGACGGTCATCATGGCCCACGGCGCCGACCCCTGGTGGAACGTCGCCATCCGGCTCATGCTCAAGTACCGCAACCTCTACCTCATGACCTCGGCCTTTGCGCCCAAGTACTTCCCGCAGGAGCTCATCACCTTCATGAACACCCGCGGCAAGGAGAAGATCCTCTTCGCCTCGGACCACCCGGTGCTGAGCATGGAGCGGACGGTGAACGAGGCGCGTGAGATGACCAACCTCAAGCCGGGTGTGCTGGAGAAGTTCCTCTACGACAACGCCTGGAAGGTGCTGTTCGAGAAGCGGTTCGGGCCGGCGACGCCGCAGGGCTAGGGGAGCTCTTTGCTGAACTTCACGAGCTGACGAACCCGCTCAAAGAGGCTCCCTTTCGGCTTCGCGTTGTCGGCCATGTAGGAGCGGCGAATCTCGATCATCGCCATTCGCACATACTCCCGGATGAGGGGCTCGTGCCGCCAGACCCGGAAGGCGGTGTAGGGCTCCGACTGGCCGCGGAGCAGCGCATGGAAGGCCGTCTCTTCGTCGCGCCCCGCGACGGCGAGGAAGGTGTACCACTGGGCGATGCTCTCCAGCGTGTAGGTGGAGCTGTTCTGGAAGCAGTCGGTGTCCCAATCGCTGCCGTCCTGGTCTAGGCCTCGGTGGCTGAAAAGGTGGGCCAGCTCGTGAATGTAGACGACGAGGCCGAGCGCGAAGGGACTCACGCCGAGCTCCTCTGCGACCAGCCCGATGCGAACGTAGTAGAGGGTAATGCCATGCTCGGCGCTGTAGGTACCGAGCAGGTCCATCTCGCAGTCGCCGAGGCGCTCCAGCAGTTCGCCCTCTTCGATCCAGAGCTGCCGCAGGATTGGCGTCGCGGGGTCGAGCAGGGGCGATTCGGGGAGGCGGAGAGGCTCATCGGGCGACCGCTCCATCTCCTGGTGGCGGAGGATGTGGCCGAGCCGCTCGAGGTCGGGATGGCCGCTCAGTTCGATGCGGCGCATGAGTTGGTCCCAGCCTTCGCACTCGCTGTCGTCCACCTGCCGGCGCACGAGGTCGGCCGAGAAGATGGGCGCAAGGTCGCGCCCCTTCACATGCGGGGGCAGGGTGAGGCCCATGTGGCGCGAGAGGAGGTCGACATACTCCTTCTGGAGCTTGCGGCGACTGCTCTTGGGGAGGGCCGGCGGGGTGCCACCGCAGGCGTCGGCGAGCTCGCGGTGGAGCGACCCATACCGGATGGCCAGGAGGTCGTTCAGAGAGAGGGGAGAAGCGGGAGAGGCAGACACAGGACGACGAATGGACATGACACTCCAGAAAGGGTTTCGCGATCAGGTTCGGCTGCCCCCATGGCTGGCTCTCCCGTCGCAGGGGGGAGGTAGGCGCAGAGAATCGACCCGCAAGCAGAATTCGTCACGGCCAGTTAGATTTATGTTGCTCGCATTTATGCGCCGTATCTTTGTCCAAACCGACGAAGGAATCATCGATTCGAAGATTTGTATTAACCGAACAAGAACATCTCCGATTTAGAAAAAACGGACTCCTCTCTCGGCGCCGAGCACCCGTGAGAATTGCGGCACCG
>CAIQPA010000382.1 GCA_903873545.1 uncultured delta proteobacterium | reverse complement strand
GGCTTGCCACAACACCGGTGAGCGCGAGCTACGCCGGCGATGTTCTGTCGTTGGTGGCAGAGCGGCCGGATGGCGCCCTGCCGGGTGGCGCGGCGACGCTGGCCTTCGACGGGATTCAGAGTCTTCCGATTGCGATTGATGGTGCGGGCAGTCCTGCTGTGACGCAGTTTGCGCCAGCAGAGGCTATCGCCGGCGAGACATTGGTCGCCTCGGTCGCGGGACTCGACGAGGGCACGATCGTAACCGCGCAGTGGTCGGAGTCTGGCGCGGCAGCAGAGGCGACCGCCAGCGTGAATGCAGGCAGCGTAACCTTCGAGGTCCCGGCGGGTGCCGAAGGCGTTGTGACCCTTCGCGCGGGAGGCCGTCAGCTGCGGAGCTTTGCGACCGCCGCCACGACCCTCTCGTCCGTAGCAACCGAGCCCACCCTGGCCTGGGCCAACCGCGAGATCCTCACAGCCGGCATCGAGCAGCACCTGCTGGTGCGCGGTCACGGCTTCGCCAACCCTGCGCTTCAGCTAGAGTTCGAAGGGGGCAGCGCGCGGGTCGTCTGGTCGGAGGGCAACGAGGCCATCTTGGCGCTGTCTACAACGGGGCGGGCCTCCGCGCTGTTGACCGGCGGGACGGGTAGTCAGCAGCGTCCGCTCTGGCGCTTCTCCGTGGAGGCGGAGCGGCTCTCTGCAGGCGAACTGCTCGAGAACAGTGGCGTGGCGCCGGGTGACCAACGGACCGCCGCGGAGGCACCTGTGGGCACAGGCATCATCGTGCCGAGCGCAGGCCTCCGCGCCGCCCTTGCCCCCGATGGCATCTGGCTCTCGTCAGAGGTCCCGCAGACGGCGCTCGGCCTTGACCTGACCAGCGACTGGACCCGGCTCGGCGAGCCGATCCCGGGCGATAGACGGGCGATACGCGACGCGGCAGGAGGCCCCGATGGCATCACACTGCTGACGGTGCAGGGCGACCTCATCGCGCTCGATGCGGCCGGCTCGCGCGCCCGCCTCACTTCGCCTTGGACGGGCATCGCCCCGCGCTCCACGGCACTGCTCTCTCAGAGCCGCCTGACGGGGGCATCGCACCTCGTTGCCTTCGACAACGGCCTGCTCGCGCTCCTGCCCGAAGAGGGAAGCCTGCTCGGGATCGCGCCGCGCGACGAGTCCTTCCTGCTGGGCGTTACGCTCGACGCGCAGAGCCTGGTTCCGCTTGTGCGACTCGACCGCCCGCTGCAGGGTTCGGGCTTCCTCGCCGCGAACAGCGGATGTGCCGTCTTCGGCGACGCCGAACGGATCGTCGCGGTCGACGCCGCGGGACAGCAGCGGCTCGATCTCGCCCTGAGCGGCGAGGCGGCCAGCAGCTCCGGAACGGTCGCGACCGCGCTCGGCGGCGGGCTCGTGGAGGCCGCGATGACCACCGACACGCTCTACCTGCTCGACCTCACGGGGCAGCTGCTCTCGGTGTCGCTGAGCGCGGGCTGCGTCACCGCCGACAGCGCCCTCACGCTGGTCGCCGGCGGACTCACGGGGCGGCGCCACCTCCGCGCCGACAGCAGCACCGTGCTGCTCTCCGGCGGGGACGAACTCCGCGATGGCGCGACCGGAGCACTGCTCGCCGCCACGGCAGCCACGGTGGCCCGGTTTGGCGGACGCGTCGAAGATGCGCTCCTCGGTGCGGATGGTCTGACGGTTACCGACGGCTCCTCGGTGGCGACGGTTCACGGAGTCCCCGCCATCTGGAGCACCCGCTGCCCGAGCGAAGGGTGCGCAATCGGCGGAGCACTGCTGCTCGTCCAGGTGCCCGAAGGTACCTCGCTCCTCGACCGCGGCGACACCGCGCTCGTGTCGCAGACGGCGGTTGGACCGGTTCGAACCGGGTTCGACCTCGGACCACTCTCTGCGGGTTCGCTCCCGCTCGACACACGGGTGGTTGGCGAAGCGGGAGCGGCGGGCGCCCTGCTCACATCGGCTGCGGGCGGACTCTGGTTCGCGGCGCTGGCGCCCGGTGGACTCGAAACGCTGATTGCGCCGCCCGACAACTTCCCCACTGTGACGTTGGTCGGCGGGCTCGGTAGCGCGGACCCCGACGGCGTGAGCGTGGCGCAGGCGGCGCTCTCCCCGCGCGCGGCCGCCTACGATGCTTCGCTCCGGCTCTGGGTCGTCGATGGCGACGGAAGCCTCTGGGTCACAGGCCCCGACGGGACGCTCAGCGCTGTTCAAGGGCTCCCGCAGCCACATGCAGGCTGCCTCGACGCCATCCCTGCCGCGGCAGATCTCGCCCTCGATAGCGATGGCAGGCTGCTGTTGGCCAACACGACCGGCCAGCTCTTCCGTCGCGACGATGATGGGGCCTTCTGCGTCACAGGACTCGGCGGGCTCGGCGGAGACCCTTCCGCACGCCTCTACGGCCCGTCGGTTCGCCTGCGCGGCGGAGCGGACGGTCTGGCGATCGTGCGGAGTGCGACAGGTACAGCGATCGGACTGCGGCCGACCTACTGAACGGACTCCGCTAGGCGAGGTCCCATGCGTCGCCGGCGATGTGGCGAAGTTTGGGCTCAAGGTCGGGGTGGAATATCCAGCGCCGGAGTCGGTAGCTCGCCTCGCCCAGTGCACGGGCAATGGGACTGATGGCCTCGATGTGACGCACAGTGCCGTGGCCGTCGACGACGCGGATGGCGGGGGCCTCGTCGCCCGCTCCGCCGATGTAGGGCAGGTAGGGGTGGTCGTGGGCCACGTCGATGGAGAAGAGAAATCGCTCGTCGGGCGACAGCTCCTCGAGGATGCGCTGC
>CAIQPA010000381.1 GCA_903873545.1 uncultured delta proteobacterium | reverse complement strand
CCCATGCCGTTGGGGCAGTCGAGGTTGGTGTTGCAGTAGGTGTAACTTGTGAGGCCCAGGGTGCCCTGGGTGCGGACACCACCCGTGGCATCGAGCGAGAGGATGTCTTCTGCGTCTGCGCCGGCGTCGGAGTTGGGGGCGTCCACCTTCACATCCTCGGGGGCGGCGACGGCGCCCGTATCGGGTGCGGGGGCGGCAGATCCTTCGCCCGTGGTGGCCGTGGGGAGCTCGGCATCGGGGGCACAACCTGGTGCGGCCAAGAGGGCGGCGAGCAGGAGGGCAGCGCGGGCAGCGCGCGCGATAGCAGACTGAGACATGGGAGCGACTCCGAGAGAGCGTAAGGTCGAGGTTCAGGGGGCCGGTAATCGGCCAGTCAACGCGGCCGCCAAGCGACCGAAGACAAGGGCCGGACTAGAGGCTGTTGGCGCAGTCCGAGGTGGAGCTGAAGATGTCTTGGTACCCGTAGGTCAGACCCAGCTCGATGTCGTCGAGGTTGGCCCAGTTGATGGTCTGGTTTGCGGGCAGCGCGGGGTCGATGATGAGGGTGTAGTCGCCCGCCAGCGGGAGGCCGGCGAAGGAAATGTTGCTCGAGCCCATCTCGCCGATGCCGGCGACGGGCGAGGCGGCACGGCCATCGACCACGAAGCTGGTGGTGGAGCCAAAGGTGGCGTCGCCCTGGCCAAAGGTCTGCACATAGGCGTCGATGCCAGGCTGGCAGGAGTAGGTCTGGCCGTTGCCCCCGTAAAGAAGTGTAACTGCGGGCTGACCTTCGCCGAGATTGTCGCCCACCAGTTTGAGGCCGATGGAGGCCAGCTTGGCGTTGCAGGTCAGCGGCAGGTTGGCGAACTGGGTGAGCCCCAGGTTGAAGTTGACCACCAGAAGGGCGCTGTTGGCGGCCACTTGGTCCGCCGTTTGCGAGACGGTGTAGCGCATGGTGGCGGTGGCAGGGATGTCGCTCTGCGCCAGGGTCTGGCGGAAGCGTTCCGCAGGGCTAAGGGTCTGGCCGGAGCCGGCATCGACCTGCGCGGTCCGGAGGCCGAGCAGATCATTTCGGAGCGAGACGGAGCCATCCTGCAGGTTGGTAGCGCCGCCGCACTGGCCCTCGAGGTCGGTGAGCCGGTCGGCGATGGCCCGGAGCTGGTAGGTGTTGCGGGCGAGGAGGATGGACATCCGCTCGTTGTAGAAGGGGCGCACCGCGGCATATTCGAGCGCAACGAGCCAGTCGTTCATCTTGCGCTTGGCCCGGTCGAGCTCACGCTCGGCCTCGGTGAGGCCGTTGGCGGCGAAGAAGACGGCCTGGGGGCCGGCAACGAGCTGGGCGATCTGCTGGCGCTGCAGCCGGCGCATGACGAGCGAGGCCCGCTCCTGCCGCGCAGATTCGACTATCATCTTGTAGGAGGTCAGCGCGTCAATGACGGCCTTCTCCATCTGCAGCTGGTTCGAAGCTGCATTTACCATCTCTTCGGCGAGCTGGGCAGCCGTCTCGACCATCTCTGCGCGCTCGTCCATTTCGTCGTCGAATTGCTCCTGAACCTCCTGCTTCGCCATCTTGTAACGCTCATCGTTCTCGACGGTCATTCCCTCCGATTCATCCTGAGAGTTGATCTCTGCATTCAGGCCGTCGATTGTCTCTTCAAGCTCCCAGTAGGCCTGACGGTAGCCGGCTGTCTCCGCGCTGATATCTTTGGTAAGATTGAAAGCACGACCCAGACTCTCTGCGGCATCACTGGATATTTCTAATGGAATGTGTAACTTTTTCGCTGCCGTCAGCAGCGCCGATTTTGCAGCAGCGCCCGCAAGACTCACCGCGCATTTGATTGATCCCATTCGAATAGCCACACCGACTGTCACGTCCGGACAATCGGATGCCTTCGTGGTTATGGCCTCGGTCGTTTCGGAAGCGCTCCCAAAGGCCGCCTCTATTGCGTCTGCTGCTGATGTCTCGGCTTCCGCAAGGGACTCCGTGACGGCGATGGCGGACAGCATCGAGATCTGGATGGAGAAATTGGTTGTGAGGAGTTCCCGACTCTTGATTGCCCGAGCGACCGCCTCTCTCTTGAGCCTCGTGTCGGTACTCTCGTCCTGCTGCTTTCGAGCGATGAGGTCATCGTATTGCTTCTTGATCTCCTCTGCCAAATCCATGCGGGTCTTGCGTTTAGCGGT
>CAIQPA010000380.1 GCA_903873545.1 uncultured delta proteobacterium | reverse complement strand
GACGGCCTCTACGGTGCAGGCTGCGGTGAGAAGAAGGGCAACGGGGAGCAATCTGCGGAGCATGACGATCCTTGAGGGGCTGTGACGGGGCTCGGTTAGTGCAAGTCAGCACCCAAGTCACGCGGCTGCGCGAGCGCCTTGATGCACTCGACGACCCGCGGGTCGTGGCCGTCGCAGACCCTCGGGCCCGAGAGAGCCTCCGCAGCGCAGCGGCTGCGATGGGGCTCGTCTAGGCGCGGGCGATGAGCCCCTGGCCGGCGCTCACGGGCGAGGCGTTGGGCAGCAGGTAGTCGCCGGCGGTGAAGGGCTCGGTGCCCTCGTAACGGACCGGGTAGTAGAACTTCATGACCTCGATGAGGCCGATGGTGGCGCCGGGTTCGACCCGCTGACCGGGCGTCACGAAGGGCGGCGCGTCGGGCGACGGGCGGAGGTAGAACTGGCCGTCGAGGGGCGCGGCTACAGCGACCGCCGCAGCCTTCCCCGCCTCCAACGAAGTGACCGCACCGGCCGCACCTTCGAACGGAGCAACGGTGACGACGCACTGGCCGTAGCAGGCGTCGTAGCCCGGCCGGACGACCGCGACGACCCGCCCCGTGACGCCCTCCGGCGCCACCACGGGGTAGGCGTTGCGGAGCTGCCGAACCAACCCGAGCTGGCTGCCGCCCTGAACGATTGCGCCGACTGACACCGTCGCGGTGAAGCGGCCCATGAGCGGGGAGCGGAGTTCGGTGTTTTCCTCGGCCGCTGCGACAAGGGCGACCTGCACGGGCATCGTCATGCCACACCTCCCGCTTCGCCTGTGAGCACGGCGAGATCGTGCATGCTCCAGATGCGGGGGTTGCGGATGCGTCGGACGCCCATGGTCTGGTAGCTCATCTCGGCGAACATCGTGAGGTAGCCGCGGAGCTCGCCGAGCGCGACGATCTCGTCGGTGTCCATCTGGCGGGCGGCGGCGTAGGGGTTCATGTCGCGCTCGATGCGCTCCTCGACCGCCTTCATGCCGGCCTCGATTTTGGCCCGCTCCTCTTCGCTCGAGGCGACGATTTTGAAGTTGTCGTCGAGCTTGGTGTTGAAGGCGCCGATGGCGAGCGTGCGGCCGTCCATGACAGCGAGGCGGGTGAGCACCGTGGAGAGCTGCAGCACCGGCTCGTAGGGCAGTCCGGCCATGGCGTAGTAGCCGGCGCCGGAGGCCTTGCGGAGCAGCACGGTGAGCATCGGCGTGGTGTTGGTGCTATTCGTGTAGATGAGGCTCGAGCCGTAGCCGAGCAGCCCCTGCTTCTCGGCCTCGGTGCCGATGTCGAAGCCGCTGACATCCTGGAGCCAGAGGATGGGAAGCCCATCCTCGTTGCAGGCTCGCGAGAAGGTTGCGACCTTGGTCACGCCCTCGCGGTAGAGGATGCCGCCGGGCCGCTTCTGTGCGGGCAGCGAGGGGTGAGGCGTGAGCAGCTGCTCGTTGGCGATGATGCCCACGTAGAGGCCGCCGATGCGGGCGACGCCGGTGAACATTTCGGAGCCGCGATCGGCCATGACCTCCCAGCAGAGGCTGTCGTCCACGAGGCGGGCGATAACCTGCCGCACATCGTAGGGGTCGCTCGCCTTGGCAGGCAGGATGCGGGTGAGTTCGGCGGGCTCAAAATGGGGCTCTGCCGCCTCGAGGCCGTAGCGGTAGTACTCGACCGCCGAGCTGGGGAGCGAGGCGACCTCGGCGCGGATGGCATCGACGCAGGCGGTATCATCGGGCACGCGGAAGTCGGCGCAGCCCGAAAGGTGCACATGGACGTCTGCGCCACCGATGCCGAGCGAGGAGAGGTTCTGTCCCTTGGCGCCTTGGATGAGCGCCGCGCCGGCGATGACCATGTAGGCCGACTCGGTCATGTAGACCTTGTCGGAGATGAGGGGCATGTAGCCGCCACCCGCGATGCAGTCGCCGAAGACGCCGGAGATCTGGGGCACGCCGGCCGCGGAGAGGCGGGCGTTCATGGCGAAGATGTGGCCTGCGCCGCGGCGGCCCGGGAAGCTTCGGCCCTGCTCAGGAAGGAAGAGGCCAGAGCAGTCGACGAGGTAGACGATGGGGACGCGGAGCTTCTGCGCCACCTCCTGCGCCCGGATGATTTTCTCGGGCGTGCGAGGCCACCATGAGCCCGAGGCGACCGTGTTGTCGTTGGCGACCACGACGACCCACTTGCCGGCGACCTTGGCGCAGACGGTGACGACGCCGGCGGAGGGCGAGCTCTTCTTCTCTTCGCCGAAGGTCTCGCCGTCGTTCACGAAGGTGAGCAGCGGCCGGATGGCGTCGGGGCTGTCGGCGAGCCGCTCGACCCGCTCCCAGGCGGTGAGCTTGCCCTTGGCCCTCACCCGCTGCTGGTAGCTCTCGCCCCAGCCAAGCTTGAGCGCCGCGCGCCGCGCAACGAGCTCGGCCTCGCGCTCGAGGACCGCAGGCTGCGCGACGGTCGACTCGGGGAGGTCGCCGCCGATGGGGGTGAGCATGAGACGGGCCATCAGGATTCCTTAACGCGAAGCGAGCGCGCGGGCCCGCTCGAGGACTTCGGGGTACTTCTGGAGGAAGCTGGTGTCGTAGCGGCCCTCCACAAAGGCGGGGTGTTCGACGATGGCGCGGTGGAGCGGGATGGTGGTGGCGACGCCCTCCACGCGAAGCTCTGCGAGCGCGCTGGCGAGGCGGGCGACGGCGGCGGGGCGGTCTTCATCCCAGACGATCAGTTTGCCGACCATCGAGTCGTAGTTCGGCGGGATGCGGTAACCCGTCTCCACATGGCTATCGAGCCGGATGTGGCGTGAGCCGGTGTCGGCGGGCGCCTCAAAGCGGGTGATGGTGCCGGGCGAGGGGCGGAAGTTCTCGGCCGGGTCTTCGGCGTTGATGCGCACCTCGATGGCGTGGCCGCGGGGCGCAAGCTCCTCCTGGCGGAGGGTGAGCCGTTCGCCGGCCGCGATGCGGAGCTGCCAGGCGACCAGGTCGACGCCGGTGACCATCTCAGTGACCGGGTGTTCCACCTGGATGCGGGTGTTCATCTCCATGAAGTAGAGTCGCTCGTCGGCATCCATGAGGAGCTCGATGGTGCCGGCGTTGCGGTAGCCGATGGCCTTGAGCGCGGTGACCATGCGGGCGCCCATTTCGGCGCGGAGCGTGGGGTCGATGCGGTTGCCGGGCGCCTCTTCGAGGAGCTTCTGGTGGTTGCGCTGCACGGAGCATTCGCGCTCGCCCAGGTGGACGATGTGGCCGTAGTGGTCGCCGAGGATTTGGAACTCGATGTGGCGGCCGCCGATGACGAACTTCTCCATGTAGAGGCCGCCGTCACCGAAGGCGCCGGTGGCCTCGCGGGTGGCATCTTCGAAGGCCGGTGCGAGCTCGTCGCGGCTGTTGACGCGGCGCATGCCGCGGCCACCGCCGCCGGCCGTGGCCTTGAGCAGGATGGGGTACCCGACCGTCTCGGCGAGGGCGAGCGCCTCTTCGACGGAGGAGAGCGTCTCTTTGGAGCCGGGCAGCACGGGCACGCCGGCGGCGGCCATGGTGCGGCGCGCGGTGGCCTTGTCGCCCATGGCCCGCATGCTCGAGGGGCGGGGGCCGACGAAGGCGAGCCGCATCTGCTCGCATCGGGCGGCGAAGCGGGCGTTCTCCGAGAGGAAGCCGAAGCCGGGGTGAATGGCCTGGCAGTCGCGCGAGATG
>CAIQPA010000379.1 GCA_903873545.1 uncultured delta proteobacterium | reverse complement strand
TCTGCAGCGAAGGCTGGAAGGGTGGGGCGGGCTGGTTGGTGAGGGTGTAGTCGGCGGCGAGGGTGACACGGCCTCCCCACGGGCCAAACTGCAGCCCTTGGCGCTCGTAGACCGAGCCGCCGGCGCCCGCGAGATCGTAGAAGGTGCCCAGAAAGAGGCGTGAGCCGGCGCCGACCTCGGCGAAGACCTCGGTGCCCTGCGGAACCGCGGCCTCCGCCTGCAGCGGCGCAACGAGCAGGAGCCCCGCTGCGACCGCAGCTCGGAGCAGCCGCCGCCTGCGCACCGCGAGCGTCAGGATCAGGCCGCCGGCCAAGAGCCAGCCACGCGAAGGGAGCCCGCCCGTAGAGCAGGAGGTGTCGCCTGCGCAGTAACCGTCGGAAGAGCAGCTCTGCGAGGCCTCACAGTCGGCGGCTGACCTGCACTCGACGGGCTCGAAGCGGACGACCACATCGCTCGTGCCATCGCAGGTTGCCGCGCCATCGGCCGGCCTGCAGCGCAGCGCGAGCACGATGCGGTCGCCGATGCCGAGCAACCCCGTGGAGATATGGCCCGTCTCCGATGCGCCTGCTGCAAGCGTGACCGGGGCAGTTGCGGTTGGCAGTGCTACGTGGCCTGCGCAGGTGGAGGGAACCGACCGGTTGGTCTCACAGGCGATCTGCAGGAGCAGTCGCGGCTGATCTGTACGCAGCGTTGCAGCGCTCCAGCCGAGCAGGTGCAGTTTGGCGGCCTCCACCTCGTAGCTGTAGACAACGCCGCCCTCCGGGATGCAGGCCGCGTCGGTGCCGCGAATGAGGCTCGGCAGCACCTCATCGCCCTCGACGATGAGGCGGGGCTCGGCGGTGGCCGGACTCACGAAGAGGTTGATGCTGACAACACCGGAGCCGGTGGGTCTGAACCGGAGGAAGCGAAGTTCGGCATCGGGTGCGGTTGCTGGCGCTCCGACCTCAAAGGCGCGGTCGAAGGTGAGGATGTCGTTGTCTGCCGTTGCGGCGCTCGCGATGGCCTCGGTGGAGGTTGAGAGCTCCGCAACAGAGCCAGCGCTCAGCCCCTCGCAGGCGGCAGAGTCGGAGTCTCCGGAGGTCTGCATCTGAGCGGCCAGCTGGAGCGAAGAGGCTGCATCGCCAGCGCGCAGCACATAGTCGATGGAGGCGCGACCAACCTCCGAGAGCGCGAAGCTGCGTGTTGTCTCGAACGCTCCGTCCGCAGCGAGCGCCGAGGTCGTGCTGGTCACCTCAAGCGAGGCGAGGTCGGAGTAGTCTGCTGCGTCGCAGCCCGCGCCGAACGTGGCGCAGAGCAGCGCCCATCGGAGCGCCGGAGCGAAGCTGAGCCTGCTGCGGCTCAACGCGTGGAGGGGCGCCACGGGTGCGGCGGCCGGCGGTCTCCGAGCAGCGCAACCATCTCCGCTACGGCGGCCTGGAAGCCGACGAAGAGGGCGCGCGCCACGATGGCATGACCGATGTTGTACTCCTCGATCTCGACCACCTCGAGGAGCGGGAAGATGTTCTCGTAGTGCAGGCCATGTCCCGCAGCGACCGTCATGCCGAGGCTTTTGGCGAGCTGGGCGCCGTCGCGCAGACGGTCAACTTCGGCGGCCTGCTGTCCCGGCCTGGCCTCCGCGAACTCACCGGTGTGAAGCTCGACGATGGAGGCGCCGACCTGCTTGGAGAGTTGGATCTGCTCCGCTGAGGCCTCGATGAAGAGCGAAAGTTCGATGCCCCGCGCGGAGCACGCTGCGGCAAAATCGGCGATTGCTGCGGCGCGCGGCCGGAGGTCGAGGCCGCCCTCGGTGGTCCGCTCCTCGCGCCGCTCGGGCACCAACGTCACCGTGTCTGGGCCCACCTCGAGCGCGATGGCAATCATCTCATCGGTGAGACCCATCTCGAGGTTGAGCGGGCAGGTAACCACCTCGCGCAAGAGCCGGACATCGCGATCCTGGATGTGACGCCGGTCCTCGCGCAGGTGGACGGTGATCTGGTCCGCGCCGCCAAGTTGGGCCAGCTGCGCCCCGAGGAGCGGCTCGGGGTAGCGCGTCCCACGCGCCTGACGCAGCGTGGCGATGTGGTCGATGTTCACGCCGAGGCGGGGACGGTGCATCTCAGACTCCGAAGTCCTTCGAGATCGCCGCGACGACCTCCTGTGCAAACTCTCCAATCATGGCCTCGTCGGGCCCTTCAATCATGACCCGAATCTTGGCCTCGGTGCCAGAGTAGCGAACGAGAATGCGCCCATCTTTGCCGAGCTTCGCTTCCACCGCTGCCATCGCGGCGGAGGCCAGCGGCAGGGTCGCGAGCGGCCGCTTCTCGGGGACCTTGAGGTTGACGAGCACCTGCGGCAGCCGCTGCATCACCTGCGCGAGCTCGCTGAGCGGGCGCTGCCTACCCTGCATCACGTTGAGCACCTGAAGCGCCGCGACGAGTCCGTCGCCTGTGGTCGCATGGTCGAGGAAGACGAGATGGCCCGACTGTTCGCCGCCGAAGTTGAAGCCGCCTTCGCGCATCCGTTGCACCACATAGCGGTCGCCAACGGCGGTGCGCTCAAGTCGGATGCCGGCGCGCGATAGCGCATGCTCCAGGCCGAGGTTCGACATGACCGTCGCAACCACCGTGTCGCCGCGAAGCAGCCCGTGCTCCTTGAGGTCGAGCGCGGCGAGCGCCATGACGGCGTCGCCATCGACCACATCGCCCCGCTCGTCGATGAGGATGAGGCGGTCGGCGTCTCCGTCGAGCGCGATGCCGAGGTGTGCGCCGTGCGCCTTGACCGCGGCGGCCGCCATTTCGGGGTGGAGCGAGCCACACCCGTCGTTGATGTTGGTGCCGTCGGGGGTCACGCCGATGGCGAATACGGTTGCACCGAGCTCGGAGAGGAGCGTCGGGGCAGCGCGGTAGGCGGCACCGTTGGCGCAGTCCACCACGATGCGGAGCCCGGAGAGGTCATACTCCGCACGGAGCATGGTCTTGAGGTGGGTGACGTAGCGGCCCATCGCGTCGTCGACCCGCTTCGCGCGGCCAAGGTCGTGACCGCGGGCCACCTTCATGGCAGCCGGGCTGTCCATCATGCGCTCGAGGTCCATCTCGACCTCGTCGGGCAGCTTAAAGCCATCGTGGCCAAAGACCTTGAGGCCGTTGTCTTCGAAGGGGTTGTGCGAGGCGCTCAGGACGATGCCGGCGTCTGCGCGCATAGAGGTGGTGAGGAAGGCGATGCCGGGCGTGGGCAGCGGCCCGAGCAGGATGACATCGGCACCCGTGCTCGTGATTCCTGCAAGCAGTGCAGCCTCGAACATGTAGCCGGACAGACGGGTGTCTTTGCCAACCAGAATTTTGGCGCGATGGCCGGCCCGGTTGAACCGCGTAGCGACCGCGCGACCCAAGGCCAGCGCAGTCTCCACCGTCATGGGAGCAGCATTCGCCGTGCCCCGGATACCGTCGGTTCCGAAGTACCTTCGCTCACTCATGGTCTGATCTCCACGCACTCACTTTGGCCCAGAAACAGGCTCATCCGAGGTAGTCTTGCATCAGCGGAGCGTCAACTTGAGCGTCTCGGGGGAGAGCCGCTGCACCTCTACCTCTTCGGGCAGATTGAGCAGCCGTGGCGTCACGGCGTAGGTGCCGGGAAGCTGGCTGGGCAGCGCCAGCAGATCGACGGTCGCAAAGAGCGCAGCGGCATCGAGTTCGTCGAGCACAGCGCGGGGGCCGCGCAGTCGGACCTGCAGGCTCTTGCGGTCGAGCGACGCGCGCTCTGCGCGCGGACCGAGGAGCTGCACGGCGACCTTGGAGAGCGTGCGTGAGCCCACGGTGCTCTCGATGCCAATCGCCACATCGACGCCGTCTGATGGCAGCACCACGAAGGGAATTTCGGTGGTGAACCGAGCGCGTGCGCTGAAGTCTTCATCGCGCCCCTCCACATCAATCGGCTCCGCGGTCACACGCGAGAGCGAGGCGAAGACCGACTGCGGCCCTCGGACCTGAATCTTGTCGGGGATGGGCCGGAGCGAGGCGACCTGGTGACCCGTCGCGGGGGTCCCCTTGGACTCCACCCGGACGGGGAGGGTCTTGGTCACCAGGTTCTCGATGCGCAGGTCGAAGGAGGCCGGCGAGATGGAGAGCGCCTTGACGCCGCGCGGTAGCGGAAGGTCAGCGTCAGAGAGGCCGAAATGGCCCTTGCCCGACGCGGGGAGGGTGAGATGGATGACCCGTCTTGAGGCATCGCCGAGTCCAGAGAAGCCACCGGGCGTGGCAGCCAGCCGGACGCGGATCTCAGGGGGCTGGCCAACAAGCACCTGGTCGGCGCCGATACCGTCGACCGCGATCGAGAAGGAGAGCTCGCGCTCGTAGGTACGGCCCGCCATGACGATCCCGTAGACCAGCGTCGTGAGGATGAGGGCGAAGAGTTTGAGGCGGAAGTTGTCTGAGAGCCAGCGAGGAAGTCTCATGGCGCCTCCGCCAAGGGTTGGCGTTGCATGGTCTCCTCCGACGGGAGTTCGGGGTCTGCACCGCCGGGTGGCCGATTGAGCAGCGCGACGAGGAGCTGGCGGAGCTCCGACATCGTGAGGTCACGCGAGAGGTGACCGCCGACCGCAACGGTGATGCGCTGCGTAGATTCCGAGACCACCAGGGCGATCGCGTCGAGCTCCTCTGTGACGCCGATGGCGGCGCGGTGGCGGGTGCCCATCGTCCGGTTGACCTCGGCGTTGGTGGTCAACGGTAGGAAACAGGCTGCGGCGGCGATGCGGCCGCCTCGGATGATGCAGGCGCCGTCGTGTAGCGGGCTGGCAAGACCCGGGTTGAAGATGGCAAAAAGCACCTCCTTGGAGACCTCCGCGTCCAGCGTCGTGCCCGACTCGGCGAGTGGCGAGAGGTCGGCATCGCGCTCCATGACGACGAGTCCGCCGATGCGGGCGTCGCGCAACATCGAAACCGCTTTGAGCAGCTCTTCAACCCAGCCGAGCGCCGTGCGTTGCGAGCGGCCGCCTAGCCACTTCGTCTCGACAACCCGCGAGAAGGCACGCCGGATATCGTTCTGGAAGAGCACCACGGCGACGAGGACGATCGCGCCGAAGAACTTGTCGAGCAGCCAGTGCAGCGTGGGCAGGCCGAGGTAGTCATCGGAAGAGAGGAAGTAGCCGAAGACAATGACCAGGAGTCCCGTCATCACCTGCACGGCGCGGGTGCCGCGGATGAGCAGCAGGAGCCGGTAGATGATGAGGAAAACCACCGCGAAGTCGATGAGCCCCATGGCGAGGTTTCGAAGTTCGGTGGAGGTGAAGGCGGGCATGCGTCGGGCTGGCTCGGAGTCGGTGGGCAGGGGTGGTCGCCCGCGGCCCCGCTCGCGCAAGGCTACTCTGGTTGGGGCTGCAGGTGAAGCAGTGTGCGCCGCATCCCGATGGCCGCAGCAACATGGTGGGTGCGGAGCACAGCGGCCCCCGCCAGCGTTGCCAGGACATGAGCCGTGGTGGTGGCATGTTCGAGCGCCTCACGCTCGATTCCGGCGATGGCCCGGAGCATGGACTTCCGGCTGACGCCGACGAGCAGCGGCCGCGGGAGGCGGCAGAGTTCAGGGAGGGCCGAGAAGAGCTCCAGGTTGTGATGGAGCAGCTTGCCGAAGCCGAAGCCCGGGTCGAGCATGATTGCTTCGCTCGGAATGCCCGCGCCGGAGGCATCCTGAAGCCTGCCGCGGAGCGCCTGCGCTACCTCACGGGTAACTGATTCGTAGTGCGCGCGCTGCTGCATTTCGGCGGGGCGGCCGGTGGTGTGCATGGCCACAAAGCCGAGGCCCGTGTCGCGGACGACCGTGAGGATGCGTGGGTCGAAGAGGCCGCCCGAGATGTCGTTGATGATGTCGGCACCCTCGGCGGCGGC
>CAIQPA010000378.1 GCA_903873545.1 uncultured delta proteobacterium | reverse complement strand
CGCATGCGGCTGCAGAGGCTCGCGCGGTCGGGACTCATCTCTGCATAGGGCGAGCTCTCCGGCACGGGAAACTGCGAGACCTCCCAGCCGGTCTGCGGCAGAAAGAGCTCGAGCGAGGCCTGCACCTGCCGCGCAGCCTGCGCCGTCGGCACCACCACCACCAGCGGCCCCTGCCGATGGCGGAGAAGGTCGGCCAGCACGTAGGAAAGATAGCCACCCTTGGCCTGCGTTATGGCAACGCGACGCCCCTGCTTCGCGGCCTGCAGGAGTTGCTCGAGCGGGTATCGTGCAGCTGCGACGGTGCGGTCATCGCGCACCTCGGCGAGCTGTTTGCGGAGCTCCGACTTCATGGCCTTCTGATGCTCCGTACATGGGCCGCGATGGCCTTCGCCTCATCGTCCCGCAGCCCTGTCACCGCGGGCATTCTGCCGACGCCGTTCCGCATCACCTGAAGCAGCGCAGCGTCTGTGAGGCGCGCCTGCAACGCTGCCTCGGTGAGGTTGCTGGAGCGGGCGCCGAAGGCCATCTCCTGCCCCTCTCCGGTCGGGCCATGACAGACCGCGCAGCGCCGCTGAAAGAGCCGCACTCCGTCCGCGGGTCCTGTCGGAGCAGCCTCCTCCACAGCTGGAGCGGTCGCGTCGCCCGTGGAGCATCCAGCGACCCCCGCCGCGACAACCATCGCCAAACAGATCCTCATCGGACGGCTCATCATCTCAGTGGATCGTCGGGCCAGGAGGAATGGTCCCGTCGTGGCTCACACCCACCATGCCGAGTTCGAGCAGCTGCGCAGGATCGTAGGCATCAAGCCCGTCGATGGCGTCGCTGGTGGGCGGCACAGAGCCGGCGTGGCCATGTGCGAGCAGCCACCGATCGAGCTCCTCAATCAGCGGACGACTCGACGCCCGATCGAGCGCCGAAATGCAGATGCCGTCGAACTCCGAAAGCAGCGCAATGCGCTCCTCGGGATCGAGCCGGTCGATCTTGTTCCAGACCCGAATCCGCGGCGTCTCCGACAGCCCCAACTCGCCAAGAATCTTCTCCGTCGAACGCATCTGGTTGATGCGGGCCGGGTCGGAGGCATCGATGACATGCAGCAGCAGATCGGCGTCCGCCATCTCCTCGAGCGTAGCGCGGAAGGCCTCCATCAGCTCCCGCGGAAGGTCTCGAATGAAGCCGACCGTGTCGGTCAGGATGAGCTCGCGATCCTTCGGGAAGCGGAGGCGGCGCGAGGTTGGATCGAGCGTCGCAAACAGCTTGTCCTCGGCCAGCACCTCCGACTTGGTAAGGCCGTTGAGCAGCGTCGACTTCCCAGCGTTGGTGTATCCGATGATACCCACGACCGGCACGCCCTGGTTGCGCCGGTTCTTTCGAAGCAGCTCGCGGGAACCACCCAAGCGCTCCACCTCTTTCTCGAGCTGACGGATGCGGTCACGGGCGCGACGGCGGTCAACCTCGAGCTTGGTCTCGCCTGGGCCGCGACCGCCGATGCCGCCCGCGAGCCGGCTCATCGAGGTGCCCCGACCCGACAGCCGCGGCAGCCGGTAGGAGAGCTGCGCCAGCTCCACCTGGATCTTGCCCACGCGGCTCTGTGCCCGCTGCGCAAAGATATCGAGGATGAGCTGCGTCCGGTCGATGACCTTGAGCTGCGTCGACTCGCTGATGCCGCGGTTCTGCGCCGGCGTCAGCTCTTGTCCGAAAATGAGGAGTTCGGCGCCAGCCTGAAGGCAGCGGAGCTCCACCTCTTCGAGTGCGCCCTTGCCAAGCCCGAGCTTGGGGTCGAGCTGCGCGCGGGACTGAACGAAGGTCTCCACCACCTCAATCCCGGCCGTGCGGCAGAGTTCATGCAGTTCCAGCACGTGGGCCTCAGACTGCTTCTCGTCTCGCGTCTTCACATAGACGAGGAAGGCGCTGTTTTCGCGCACCTCCTTGCCCTTCTCCCGCTTGAGGTCGAGCTCGGTCTCGAGGCCACTCAAGAACTCGCCGAACCCCTCTGCGAGCTGGTTGGCATGGCCCACGCGGTGCTGCTGCCACAGTTCATGCTTGGCGTTGGGCGGCAGCACATGGGCCCACGATACCGGGCCGACGTGGCCGTTCGGCGTGGTGCCGATGACCGCAACGGCATCGAGATTGAGCTTCGAAAGGTCGGTAAGGTCGTCGCGAGAGAGGTCGCCATCGCCAAGGCAGGCGCGTACCAGGCGGATGCCGCGGAGCCGCCCACCGGAGCGCGACCGGCCGATGTCAGGCAGGTAGAGGCGGCTGATGTCGCCCACCACCACATGCTCCACATTCCCGCGCCGATCGATGAGCAGGCCCACCGTGCGGCGCGTCTCGGCGCAAATCTGTGCCAGCGCAGCCGCCACCTCGGGCGAGACGAGCTGATCAGCCTTCATGCGACGAGAAGCGAACTTCTCAAGCGCCTTCTTGTGACTGGTTTTGAGGCCAGTCAGATTGCCTGCGACAATGTCAGCGATGGGAAACCTCGCACGCCCTCAAGGAGTGGCGTTCTGTTCAAGCCATTTCTCGTAATCGCCACGTTGGGCGTCATTGGGCCTGAGCGCAAGGTAGCGCTTGACGGCTTCACTGGCTCGCAGGGTGTTGCCGAGCGCTCGGTAGTTGGAGAAGAGCAGCTGGTTGACCTCAGCATTCTTGGGGTCCAAGCGCCGCGCCTGCTCGAGGAACTTCACCGCGTCTTTCCGGTTGTTCTGCACCGCAGCCCGCTTGGCATCGCTGATGAGCGAGGCGGCCGTGGGGGCTGCAGGCGCGGCGGGCGCGGCAGGGGCAACTTCTTGGAAGGGAGTGGGCGGCGTTGCCTTGGCGGGCGCCGCTGCGCGGGCCGGCGTCGGTGCAGGAGCCGCAGTGCGGGCGGGAGCGGTCCGTGGCGCCGCAGCGGCCTGCTTGGGGGCTGCAGCGCGGGCGGCGCGGGCCTGTGCCGCAGCGGCTGCCTTTGCAGCCTTCGCCTCTGCAGCGGCCTTCTTGTCCGCCGAAGCCTGAGCCGCCTGAGTTGTGCGTGCCAACGCCGCGGAGTCTGCGGCTGCCTTTGCATCGACAATTGCCTTTGCATCGGCGGCTGCCTTGGCATCGGCGGCTGCCTTGGCCTCTTCGGCTGCCTTGGCCTCTTCGGCTGCCTTGGCCTCTTCGGCTGCCTTGGCCTCTTCGGCTGCCTTTCCAGCTGCATCAGGCACAATGGCAGCAACCCCCGCGCCAGTTCCAGAGCCCGACCCGGCTGCCAACGCCGCTCCGCCAGAACCCGACCCGGCTGCGACAGCAGGTGCCGGGGCGATGGCCGCTAGCTCCGATGCTCCAGATCCAGCGCCGGCGCCTGACGCAGGCGCATCGCCACCGCCCAGTGCGAGCAGGCCACCAATGCCAAGGGCGAGCGCAATGCCAACCCCAATGCCGATGGACTGGTTTCGCTTGCCGCGATTCAAGACTGCTCGATCAAACTCGCTGTCAGCATCGCCAACCGACGCAGCCAGCCGTGACGCTGCCGCCGCTGCCGGAGCAGCTACCGGAGCGAGGCGCACAGACTGCCGCTCGAGCGGGTCGGCAAACCGGAAGTCCAGTCCGCCGAGCGTGATGACGGCACCCTTCCAGAGCTTGGTCGTTGGCGTGAGGTCGCCATCCACACGAACCTGACCCGACAAAGCGTCAACCCACCAGGAGGTCCCGTCATAACGGAGCGCAAGATGCTCCGGCGCGATGCCGCTGTGCTCAAGCACCACTTCGCACGACGCGCCGCTGCCAATCACCAGCCGCGGCATCGTGAGTTGGAGCTCCGCACCCACAAACGGCGCCGTCTGACCCACCAGTTTCATGGCTTGGACCGACGTCGGCCGAAGCGTCATCGTGCTCCTGGCCGGCTCGGTCGCAACCTCATCAGAGGCAGATGACGGCGCGGCCATGGCCACCGTGGATGGCGCGGTGGCAGACGGCGGCTGAGGTGCCAACGCGATGCTGCTCGGTCGTTCGACCGACGGCTCGGGCTCAACCGCCAGAGAGCCCGCGGTCGAACTGCCAGAATCCGACGGCGTCGAAGCTGCGACAGACCCCGCGGAGGGCTTGGTATCGAGCGCAGAAAGCGCGTTGTCGATGTCATCAGCGAGGAAGACTGCCGTGCCCGTACCGGGTGGCGTCATGCTCGACGCGACGGGCGCGGATTCGGTCGACGCAAACGAAGAGGTCGCGGGCGCGGGCGCAGCGGTGGGAAGCGGTGGGCGCGGACGGGCCGCCGGGAGCGGAAGGGAGGCCCGCTCCTCCTTGAACTCCAGCAGGTAGTCTCCGATCCGGTAGGTCTCCCCGGAGGCAACTGCCTTGGTCCCATGAATCGTACCGCTCGGGCCCTCGATTCCATAGCGAGAAAGGTCCTCCAGCGCGTAGCCGCTCTCCGTCCGCACCAGGCGGGCATGGACGCGCGAGATGTTCTGGTCGGTCAGTCGTATGGTGTTTCCCTCACCGCGGCCGATCGTAATTTCGGAGCGGAGAAGAGGAACAACGGTTCGATTCTGCTCGCCATCAACGAGGAACAACTTCAGCATGGTCTACCCCGACAAGGCTTCGGAAGACGCTGCCTATCACGGTCCGCCGCTCGTCCGCAACCCGCGCTCCCCGCGCCGACCCTTCCTTGACGGGCCCGAACCCTGCGCGGTAGGCATCCCGCCGGGCCCCCGCAGAGGCAGAGAACGCGACCATGACCACGCACACCTTCCAGCTCTTCGACACCCTCTCCGGCACCAAGCGGACCTTTGAACCCATCGAGGCGGGGCGGGTCAAACTCTATGTCTGCGGCGTCACGGTGTACGACCTTGCCCACATCGGACATGGCCGCACCTTCATGACCTTCGACACAGTGGTCCGCTACCTGCGGCACCGTGGTTGGAAGGTCGACTTTATCCGCAACCACACCGACATCGACGACAAGATCATCCGGCGCGCCAACGAGCGTGGAGAAGACTCCGCGGCGCTCGCCGAACGGTTCATCGATGCGCTCGACGCCGACACCGCGCTGCTCGGCCTCATCGCGCCAGATGTCGCACCCCGCGTTACGGGCACCATCCCGGAGATCATCAGCCTCATCGAGACCCTCATCGCCCGTTCCCACGCCTACCCCGTGGACGGAGATGTCTACTACGCCGTCGATAGCTTCCCCGATTACGGCAAGCTCGCCCACCGCAAACTCGAAGACATGCGGGCCGGCGAGCGGGTCGCGATCGACGACCGCAAGCGCAACCCCTTCGACTTCGCGCTCTGGAAGGCTGCCAAACCCGGTGAGCCGAGCTGGCCCAGCCCCTGGGGCGACGGACGGCCCGGCTGGCACATCGAGTGCTCCGCGATGAGCATGAAGTACCTCGGCGTTACCTTCGACATCCATGGCGGCGGCTCCGACCTGCAGTTCCCCCACCACGAGAACGAGATCGCCCAGTCGGAGGGCGCCTCCGGCAAACCCTACGTGAACTACTGGATGCACTCCGCGATGCTCAACATCGACGGCGAGAAGATGTCCAAGTCGCTCGACAACTTCTGGACCCTCCGCGACGTGCTCAAGCAGCACCACCCGGAGACCATCCGCTGCTTCTTCCTCAGCGCCCACTACCGCAAGACCGTCAACTACTCACAGAGCAACCTCGACGCAGCCCGCGAACGCGTTCGCTACGTCCACAAGGCCCGCACCGCGCTCACTGCCCACCTCGCCGCGGAGGCCGCTGCAGAGGCCGACCCCGCCACGGTCACCGACTTCCTCGGCCGGCTCTACGAGGCCATGGACGACGACTTCAACACCCCGGTTGCGCTCGCCATCCTCCACGAGGCCGCGCGTACCACCAACGACCTCCTCGCCGACAAGAAGCGAGCCAAACTCCCTGCCTCCGTTGCCCGCCTCGCCGCGATTGCACGGTTCTTCGAAGCCTTCGCCGACATCTTCGGCCTCCTCGCTGCCGATTCCGCCCAGACGCTCGAAGAGATCCGCGCCCAGCTCATCGGCAAACTCGCACTCGATCCCGCCTGGATTGAGGAGCGTATCGCGGCACGCGCGGAGGCTCGCGCAGCGAAGGCCTGGGCCGACGCCGATGCCATCCGCCTAGAGCTCATCGCGCGCCGCGTGGAACTCATGGACGGCGTGAACGGAACCACATGGGACATCGCCGCCGACCCTGAGGCGCTCGCCGGAGCCGCGGCCGCCGAGCTATGAAGGCGCGCGCCGCCAACCCCTTCCGACTCGTCTCCGACTTCACGCCGAGCGGAGACCAGCCCGTCGCCATCGAACAGCTGGTCGCCGGCGTCGAGGACCACCACAAACACCAGGTCCTGCTCGGCGTCACCGGCTCGGGAAAGACCTTCACCATCGCCAATGTCATCGCCCGCACGGGGCTTCCAACACTGGTGCTCGCGCCCAACAAGACCCTCGCCGCGCAGCTCTTTCAGGAGTTCAAGGAGCTCTTCCCGCACAACGCAGTCGAGTACTTCGTCTCCTACTACGACTACTACCAGCCAGAGGCCTACATCCCGTCGTCCGATACCTTCATCGAGAAGGACTCCATCGTGAACGACACCATCGACCGCATGCGGCTATCGGCCTCGCGGAGCCTGCTTGAACGCAAAGATGTGATCGTCGTTGCATCCGTCTCCTGCATCTACGGCATCGGTGGCGCCGACTCCTTCTACGGCATGATGCTTCACCTCGAGCGCGGCCAGAAGATCTCCCGTGACTCCATCCTGCGAACCCTCGTCGAGATCCAGTTCTCGCGGAACGATGTCGACTTCCACCGGGGCACCTTCCGCGTCCGCGGCGACACCATCGACATCTTCCCCGCCTATGAAGAGGAGATCGCGATCCGCGTGGAACTCTTCGGAGACGAGATCGACAACATCACAAAAATCGACCCGATCCGCGGAAAGCGTCTCGAGATCGTCCCCGCCGTCTCCATCTACCCCGCCAGCTTTTACGTTGTCAGCGTCGAGCGGCGGAAGAGCGCCATCCGGGGCATCAAAGAGGAGCTCAAGAGCCGGCTCGCCCAGTTCCGCGAAGAGAACCGACTCCTCGAGGCCCACCGTATCGATACCCGGACCACGCGCGACCTCGAACTCCTCGAGACCATCGGCTTCTGCAACGGCGTCGAGAACTACTCCCGCCACCTCACCGGCCGCGCACCTGGCGAAAAGCCGCCCTGCCTCCTCGACTACCTCGGCGACGAGTGGCTCCTCATCGTCGACGAGAGCCACGTCTCCATCCCCCAGCTCGGCGCCATGTTCCGCGGTGACAGGGCCCGCAAGGAGACACTCGTGGAGCACGGATTCCGGCTCCCCAGCGCGCTCGACAACAGGCCGCTGCGGCTCGAAGAGTTCGAGACCATGGTCGACCGCGTCATCTTCGTCTCGGCAACACCAGCCGACTACGAGGTCGCCAAGGCCGACGGCGTCCTCGTGGAGCAGCTCATCCGACCCACGGGCTTGCTCGATCCCATCATCGAGGTCCGGCCCGCACGCACCCAGGTCGACGACCTCGTCGGCGAGATCCGCAAGCACATCGAAATGGGCGATCGCATCATCGTGACCACCCTCACCAAGCGCATGGCCGAAGACCTCACCGAGTTCCTCCGGGAGCTCGCAATCGGCGTCCGCTATCTCCACAGCGATGTCGACACGCTCGAGCGCATCGAGCTCATCCGCGACTTCCGGAAGGGCGTGTTCGACGTCCTCGTCGGCATCAACCTGCTCCGCGAAGGGCTCGACATCCCGGAGTGTTCGCTCGTCGCCATCCTCGACGCCGACAAAGAGGGCTTCCTCCGCTCCCACCGCAGCCTCATCCAGACCTCGGGACGCGCCGCCCGAAACCTCGCAGGCCGCGTCATCATGTATGCCGACCGCATCACAGGCTCCATGCAGAGCTGCATCGATGAGACCCTGCGCCGGCGACGCATTCAGGCCGAGTACAACGAGGAGCACGGAATTACCCCACGCTCGGTGCGGAGGCGTATCCACGACCTCGACCTCCCCGACGATCCCAACCAGCCGGCAACCAGCGAGCAGCCTCAGGAAGACCTCTCGCTCCTCTCCCGACCCCAGCTCGACGCCGCCATCTCAGAGACAAAATCCGGCATGCTCGCCGCGGCCAAGGAACTCGCATTTGAGCAGGCCGCCTCGCTCCGCGACCGTCTCAAAAAGCTCGAGACCGCGCGCCTCCTCCTTTCCTGACCTGCTGGCCTCCATGCTCCCCGCTCCGACCAACGCACCCAAGGCACCCAACGCCGGAACGCTCCGGATGGTCCTGCTTGTCGCCATTTCTGCGCTGTCGCTCGCGCTCCTCTACCACTTCTCCGCGATCGAGTTCCTGCGATCGGGCGGCGCCTCGGAACTCCTCCGCTCGCTCGGACCCAAGGCACCCATCGCCTATGTCCTGCTCATGGGCATCCTCATGACCCTCTGGGTTCCGGGTACACTCATCGTGCTCGTTGGCACCGCTGTCTTCTCCCCCAACGAGGCGCTGCTCCTCAACTACATCGGTTCCCTCACAGCCGCCCTCTTCGGCTTCGGTACGGCACGGCTCATCGGTGGCGACGCATTTCAGCAGCTCATCGCGCGCCGCGCTCCGAAACTCCTCCGCTTCCAGCGAAAGCTGGCCACCGAAGGATTCCTCACCATCTTCTACCTCCGCCTCATTCCCACCCCCTTCAACGCCATCAGCTACCTCGCCGGGCTCTCTCCCGTGTCGGCCACCACCTACCTCGCAGCAACAGCAGTCGCCATCCTGCCCGGCTCCTTCGCCTTCACCACCATCGTGGGCGCTGGCCTAGAGGTGCTCAAGGCGCACTCCCTTGAGCCACTCTTCGCTCTGCGACCGATCATGGGCCTGATCGTCTTCGCCGTAGCTGTCCTGTTGCCCCCGCGCATCAAGGCCCGCTTCTTCCCGAACATGCCCGATGCAAATGCCGCCGGCGACGGCGGTTAACCTCGCTTCCCGCTTCCCTTTTTCTCCCGTTGCCGTAGACTCCAGAGCCGACCTGTGCGGAATGTGCGCCGATGATCATTGAATGCCCCTCCTGCCAAGCCCGCTACCGCATCCGCGAGGAGAAACTCCCCGCAGAGGGCGGTGGCATCAAGTGCCCCAACTGCGCCCACGTTTTCGTTGTCACGCCTGATGGGCAACTCGGCGAGACAAAGAAGGCGGACCCTTCGCATGGCACAGAGTACAATGTCGCCGTCCGTGCAGCAGAGGCTGAGATCGAGCAGGCGCGCGCCTTGGCCGAGGCTCAGATTGCCTCGGTCGCCCCTAGCGACGCCGGGATCAAGAAGGCCGTCTCGCGCTGGAAGGTCCGCAACGCCGGCCTCGTCTTCGACTTCGCCGACATCGATTCTGTGAAGCGCTGGCTCGCCAACCGCGAGAGCCTTGATGGCGTCGATGCCTCCGACGACCTCGGCCAAACTTGGTCGCCCGTCGCGGCCTTCGACGACCTCTCCGACCTTCGAAACGCCCGCAAGCCTTCGATTACAATGCCCGGTGGCCCGCGTGATGCGGCGCTCGACCCGCCGCCCGCGCGCGGCCGCACCCTTCCGCTCGCCCCAGCGACCACCGCCTCGCCTGACGAAATCCGGGCGGAGGCAGAGGCACGCCTCCGAGATGCGCGCAGTGGCCGTGGTGTGACCGAATCGCCCGCTGTGGTCCCCTCCAAGCGCGACGCCAAGCAAGATGCCGGCAAAGAGGAAAAGCCCAAGAAGTACGAACGCCTCGCCCCCGTCAGCGAGAAGCAGCAGGCGCGCATCGCCTCCGGAAGCAAGGTACTTGCGGCCATCAGCATCCTCATCCTGCCGCTCCTTCTCGCCATCGGATTGCACGCCACAGGCAGCGCCGATCTCAGCAGCTTCCTCCCCTTCCTGCCAGCCCGCTCGACCGCCTCCAAGAAGGTGCAGCTCGACAACGGGCTCACCGTCGACGGTACACTCAGAGCAGGCGCGAGCCGACCTGCATCCTCTGGCCAGCCCGCTGCTGCGCCTGCTGCCGCGACGCCCAAGCCCACGCCGGCCGACGCCGCCCGTCCCAACAGCGCTATCGACACCTATCAGGCCCGCGCTGCAATCAGCCGCGGCGACGCTGCGGAGGCCGCCAAGCTCCTCGAACAGGCCAACCAGCTCTCCCGAAACGACAAGCAGATCCTCTGCCTCCTTGCCGGCCTCTACGACGAGACCGGCGACAAGCTCCGCGCCTCCGGCTTTGCAGACAAGTGCAAAGAGGCAGGGGGAACGCCGGAGCGCGTCTCGCTCCCCGCGGTGCAGCCGGCAGACAGCCCCTCCCAAGCCCCCGCGGCCGAGCCATCAGCTCCTATCCTTCAGCCCGACCCCGCGCCTGCCACCACCATCCGCCGGCGTGTCCGACCGGCCACGGGCGACGGCCCGTAGCCCATGGATACCGGCGCGAGCTGCAGCGAGTGTGGTGCTCCGCTCGGAGATGACACCGCCAGCAACCGGTGTCCCGCCTGCGATGCAGCCGACGACCTCCTCTCCGGTCCACGCCCCGCAGTATCAACCCGCCAGCTGCCAACACGACCCTTCGATGAGGGCCGAATCCTTCGGACGGGCGCGCTCTCGCAAACGACAACAAACCCCGTATCCACCATGCCGCGGCTCATGACCGCGGATGTCGAAGCCGCGGTTTCAGCGACGTCTGCCGTTCCGCGTGACGATGATGGGTTCACCCTCGCCGAAACCGGCGGGGATGGCGCCACCAGCGAGGCCTGGTCGATCGGCGTCGAGGCCACGGCGGACGACCGCACCGAGCCGCCCATCGCCTCCACCCGTCCCGCACTACCGCCAGCCCTCTTGGTCACAGCCGGCCTTGTTGCACTCATCGCCGTCGGAGCGCTGCTCTCCGTCACAGCCAAGCCCGGTCTCCCCGCCAGCGCGGCAGGCAGCGGCGAGGCCGCAGCTCCGTCCGCGAGCGACCGCGACGCCTCGGGCAGCGGCCTGCAACTTGGCGCCAAGCCGGCACCTGACAAGCGCGCGCAGCGGCCCAGACCGGCGCCTGCCATGGCACCCACCACCTCTCACCCCGGCGATGCGGGTGCCGCCGTTGTGGCGCCCGCCGATGCTGCCATCGCTGTCGCTGCAGCGCCCGTCAAAGTCACGCCGCCGCCCGACTTCGACGCAAACATGCGCGCAGGGCAATCCGCCCTCAAGCGGGGTAACCTGTCCGCCGCACTCACCGCATTCAAGGCTGCCGCCGCACTCCGACCCAAATCCGCGGAGGCGGTCACCGGCATCGCGCGCAGTCAGGCGGGCAGCGAACAGACCGTCGACGCCATCCGGAGTTTCGAGGCCGCCGTCGCCCTCAATCCCAACTACTCGCCCGCCTGGTCAGGCCTCGCACACCTCCGCGAGACCTCTGGCAATCGCGACGGTGCCATCGATGCCTACCGACGCGTCGTCGCCATCAGCCCTGACTCGCGCGACGCAACGATCGCACGCGAGGCACTCTCCGACCTCGGTGTGACAGAGCCGTGAGACTGCCGCTCGGCATTGCGATCGTCTCCTTCTCCTTTGCGATCATCCCGGTCTTGGTCGGCTACCTCCTGCGCGCCTGGCACAGCCGCCGCTGGCGTCGCGCCCACGCAGCGGCCACCTTCACAACCGAGGAGGAACGCCTAAAGCAACTCCCCCTCCGGCCGCCGCGCAGCCGCTGGTTCTGGCTCTTCCCCGCCCACACCATCGCAGGTGGTGCCGGCGGCATCGCGGCCGCCCTCCTCCTCTCCCCACTCCTCGCGCCGCTCTCGCTTGCAGGGGCCTCACTCCTCCACTTCGACAACCTCCACGAGTTCCTCACGCAGCCACTCTGCGAGGAGGTCGGCAAGGCAGTTCCCCTCCTCCTCGTCTACCGAACCCGCTGGTTCCGCGACGCCTTGGACGGCATGATTCTCGGCCTCGCCGCAGGCCTAGGCTTTGCAGCCTTCGAGAACCTCCTCTACTTCGTCGTCGCATACGACCGCGGCGGACTCCCCGCGTGGACCACCTCGGTCTCCGAGCGCGTCCTCTTCTCGACCGCACTCCACGGCATGGCCTCCTCCTTCGTCGGCGCCTACTTCGGCGCAGCCAAGCAGAACCCATCCGCCGCAATCCGGCGGCTCGCGCTCATCGCCGGACTCTGCGCCGCCGTTGCATTGCATGCCAGCTGGAACGGTCTCATCACGAGCGCCCACGAGGAAGCCAGCGGCGGGCTCGCGCTCGGGGCGCTCGCCCTCCTCGCAGCCGGCGCAACGGCCTTCTTCTTCCTCTTTCGCCGAGCCATCCGACCCGACAACGTGGCCGACACGCTCACCACAAGCGAGCATCAAATCGAGAGGATGTGACCCGACTTCCGCTTCTTCGTCTGAAGATAAAAGCGATTGTAACTGTTGGGGACCGCCTGAATCGGCGTCCGAGCCCGCACATCGATACCGAACTCACGAAGCCCCTCCACCTTGGACGGGTTGTTCGTGATGAGGTTCAGCGACTTCACACCCAGCAACTGGAACATGCCTGCGGCGACTTCGTACTCGCGAAGGTCGTCATCGAAGCCCAGATGCTGGTTGGCCTCCACCGTGTCCATACCACCATCCTGCAGGCTGTAGGCCTTGACCTTGTTGGCAAGACCGATGCCGCGACCCTCCTGACGCATGTAGAGGATAACGCCTGCATCGAGGGTCCCGATGGTGTCGATCGCCGCCTCGAGCTGGTCGCGGCAGTCGCACTTCAACGAGCCGAAGACATCGCCTGTCAGGCACTCGGAATGGAGTCGCGCAGCCACGCCCTCGCGGCCGGCGACGTCGCCCTTGACGATGGCCACATGATCCATCGCATCCTTCGAGTTGCGGAAGGCGACAATCTCAAACTTGCCATGACGCGTGGGGAGCTGCGCGCGCGCGAACACCTCCACCGTCACGCCGCTCTCCATTGTCAGCTTCTCGCCAGGCGTGCCACGAAAAGGCACCGAGCCGACCTGCGACGCTCTTGGGTTGATTTCCGACACGCTGGTTCTCCTTGGTGGAACAGGATCGCTGGTAGGCGGTTGAAGGGGACCGGACAAGGTCTCGCCGCTGCCTAAGCACCTGCCACTTCGATGCACCTTACGCGGCTACAGATTCGCGCCGCGGTGAAAGTTCTCGAAACCGGATCTGCGCCTGCTCCGCCAGCCCCTCCACGAACAGCTCTCGCGACCGCGAAACATCGTAGTGGAGCGAGTGATAGTAACGCTGCCGCTCGTAGCTCGGGATGATGACGGCAGGGTACCCGTTCGCCAGCAGCACCTGGTTTGCCAACAGCCGAGCCACCGCGGCGCTGTGCTTCTCGAAGGGCCAGATCTTCACAAACCGGTGGTGCACCTGGACGGCAAGATCGATCGGATGGAGACGACTGCTCATCAGGTCCGCCTCTGCGAACATCATCCCGAGCGCCTTGTCGATCTGATTCGGTGCGACGACATCGTGCTTGAACTGCTCCGTCGCGCCAGCATCCTTGCGCATCGAGCCGGCCTCAACCCGGCCTGTCAGCCAGCCGAGGTAGGCGAGTGCCTGCCCTCGGTTCAGCGGCTCCGCGCTCGCCCCCACCTCACGCATCCGCTGGTAGGCCGCCCTGAACCGACGCGCCCGCTCAAAGGCCGTCCGCTCCAGGTGCGTGACGCCCACCTCACCCGCCAAAGCGCGGTCGAGCGCCTGAACCTCCATGCCGAACCCTTCGACCGCCAGTTCATGATAGACCCAGCCCTTGGTCAGCCGCTCATGCATCGCATCGCGACGAGACGCAGGAGCGCTCCACTCCACGCCAATGAGCTGATCAAGTTGTTCGTCGAGCTTCAGGTAGCAGCGTTCCATGGTCCCTCCGTCGGTCCACGAATCGTGCGCTTCCCCAAGTGCCCGTGCTCCGCTTTCCTCTGGTCGACCACGACCTGCCAACACTATGGAGACTTCTGCAATCCAATGCAAGCGGCGGCATGCCGACCTGCTTCATCTCTCCCGACGCGAACCGCAAGCTCCGATGCCTCCAGTCTACCACACCGCCTTTGTCGCGCTCGGCAGCAACCTCGCTGACAGGCTCCGCTGCATCGATGCAGCCACCGAACAGCTCGCGCGCCTCGCCTCCACGCCGCTCCGGCGGTCGCATCTCTACGATACCGCGCCCATGTATCTCGAGGAGCAGCCGCGCTTTGTGAACGCGGTCGTGAGCTTTCAGACCGACCTCGACCCAGACGCGCTCCTACGCCGGCTCCTCGAGATTGAGACCTCGCTTGGCCGCATCCGAGCCGAGCGAAACGGACCGCGCGTCATCGACCTCGACCTCCTCCTCTGGGACGACCTCGTGTGTGAAAACGAGGCACTCACCCTGCCCCACCCGCGGCTCCAAGAGCGGCCCTTCGTGCTCCGTCCGCTCGTCGATCTCGACCCGGGCCTGCGTCACCCTACACTCGGAAGGAGCGTCGACGAACTCTGGGCAGCGCTGCTCCCCACACTCGCGTCGGACGAACTCCCTGTGAGGCTTGAACCATGAAGCAATCCACCATGACCGCCCTCGCGCTGGCCCCCCTTCTGCTCACCGCCTGCGACCTCGTAGCGCCCGCCCAGCAGCGCGATAGGATCGACCGTGTCGCCATCGTGCCAACCACGCCGGTCTCCCCGCCTCAGCCGCCCACCCTCTCCGCAGAGACCCAGGCATCCTACGAGGCGATCGTCGCTCAGGTGAATGCCTCGGGCGACCTCTTCTTCACCCGCCGCGCACCGACCAAGGTGCTCAACGAAGTTGAACTCGTCTTCTTCTCACTCGGACGAGGGCCGGAGCTGCTGACCCGCATCGAATCAGCCATGACCGCCGACCCGAAGGCCCGCGCCTGGCTCCTCCCGAGACAGGCCTGGTTGCTCGGACGGCTCGGCCAATTCGACGAGGCGAGATCGGTTGCGGAGAGCGCCCGCACAGACTTCCCGACCGAGCCCGACGCCTGGTTCGTCTGGGCCTTCGCCAACAGCCAGTCTGCGTCGGGCAGCAGGGTCCCGGCCACCGCGCTGCGAGATGCCATCAACCACCTGCTGGCCATGGCCCCAGACTACTTCGGACCTGGCGACACCACCGCAGAAGGGCTCCGCAAGCAGCTCACCACCCCGGCGGCTCCATCGCCTCACGGCGGCCCCTAGCGCACCCCCCGCAGGGTAACGTGGGCCTCGGGTGGGGGCTCCCCCAGCCAGGCTGCGTAGAGCGCGGCAGAGACCGCGACCTCTCGGGCGTAGGAGCGGACGACATCGTAGGGGATGGCCTCCGTCCAGAGCCAGAGATCAGCACCCTCATCGCCGCGAATCCAACGACGCGCCTTCGCAGGACCGGCCGAGTAGGCGGCAGCCACCACCTCCACCCTACCGCCGAACTCGGTCATCAGATCGGCGATCATGGCTGCGGCGATCTCCAGGTTGAGGCCAGGGTCGTCCAGTCCTGGCAACAGCGAGATGCCATGCCGCGCTGCCACCTCGCCTGCCGTGCCTGGGAGCACCTGCATCAGGCCGCGTGCGCCTACGGATGACCGCGCATCGGCGTCGAATCCCGACTCGCGCCGCAGGAAGGCAAGCAGCAGGCTCCGAGGTACGCCCTGGCGTTCGCTTGCTGCGGCAACCTCCTTCTCCCAGAGCATGGGATAGGCCTCGCGCCAGACCCTCCCAGGGATCAAGCCCGTCTCTGAAGGATAGACGGCCAACGATGCTGTCATCCGCCGCGCAGCGGAGTGGGCGAGCGCGAACTCGCCGTTCCGCGACAGCAAATCGGAGGCGAGACCCCAGATGCTCGGATGGAGCGCTCCCTCCACCTCCGCCTGCAGGAGCGCCTCGCTGCGCGCCTGCGCGATGTATCCCTCCGACGCGAGCCAGTCGGCCGCCCAACCGCTCGCAACGGGAGCGGGCACGTTGGAGACAAACCGCAGCGCGGATAGCTTGGAGGCCAGTTCCCCGGCACCTCCATCCTGCCGCAGCAGGCGATCGGCATAGACGGCCTCGTAGCTCACGGGCGCCTCGGCAATGAGCGCCTGCAGCTCCTGCGAGGACTGCTTCGCGCGCGCCGCAGCAAGACGATGTCGCGTGGAAGACCCTGCTTCGATCGCCAGCTCCACCGACCCCATCGCTGCGACGATGTCACGCGTGCGCAGCGCACGCTGGGTCGCCACCTCGTACAAGAGCGAACGGTCCCAAGGCAGCGAGGCGCCCAGCCTTTCAAATGCGTCCAGCGCCTGTTCCGACCGCACCGACTCGCCCAACGAGGCCGCAAGCGTCACGCAGGCCAGCAGCGACTCACCGCCGCGCCACCCAGAAGGAGCCAACGCCAGCGTGGAGGCAATCTCGAGCGCCTCCGCATCCTGATCGGCGCGGCGAGCCCGAACCAGCGCCTGCCAACGCGTCTCCCGCAACGCCAGTTCAGCCTCCTCGGCGCTCTCGGCTTCAGCCCGTCCGAGCAGCCAGCCTGGCGACCCCGTGGGGAGCAGCCCCTCCTCCGACGCAGAGGCGCCGAGACATTGCTCCACGATGGGCGTGAGCCTCCGCACCGCGGCCTCCGACAGCGGCAGCTCTTCGACCGAGGCAAACCT
>CAIQPA010000377.1 GCA_903873545.1 uncultured delta proteobacterium | reverse complement strand
CGGGCCGCGCGGCGAGGTAGTTCACAAAGGCCTCGCCCAGCCCCGACGCCCGGAGGAAGGCCGCCGTTGTCGGCGTGCGGCGCGGCTCCTCTCCCCGCTCCACCACCCGCGACGGCCAGTCGGCGTTGAGGATGGCCGAGCGGCCGAGCGCCACCGCAGAGGCGCCGAGCGCGAGCTGCGACTCGGCCTCTTCGCGCGTCCAGATGCCACCGGCCGAGACCACGGGCAGGTCGGAAGGGAGCGCCTGCACGAAGAGCGGCACGGGGTGCTCCGCGGGCCGCTTGATCGTCATGTTGGCGGCGTTCCAGAGCGAGATGTGGAGGAAGTCGGCACCGTCGTCGGCAAGCCACCTCGCCACCTGCAGGCTCTCGTCGAGGTCGAGCCCCGTGAGGTTGCCAAAGTTCTCGGGCGAGAGCCGGACGCCGACGATGAAGCCAGGCTGCACCACGGCGCGGATGCCCTGCATCACCTCGCGCAAGAGCCGCGCACGCCCTTCGAGGGAGCCGCCCCAGGCGTCCGTGCGACGGTTCATGGTGGCGCTCAGGAACTGGCAGAGGAGGTAGCCATGGGCGCCGTGCAGTTCGACGCCCTTGCCACCCGTCTGCTCGATGCGGAGCGCGGCGGCGATGAAGTCGGCGATGACCTGCTCGATCTGTGCAGGGGTGGCCTCGGTGAAGGCTGCTTCGCCCTCGAGCGACGGGCTTGCCGACCAGGGAGCGCGGCCGTCGTGGGGCAAAGCACGGGCGCCGCCGTGGAAGAGCTGCGCGAGCAGCGGAGCACCCTTTGCCTGCGACACCGCAGCGAGCCTGCGCCAGCCCTCCGCGAAACGGTCGTCGTAGGCAGCGAGCTGGCCGTTCCAGGCTTGGCCGTCAGCGGAGACGTGGGTAGCGGCGCTCTCCACGATGCCGAAGCCACCGTCGGCCCGCGACGCGAGCCAGCGCTGCTCGTCGTCCGAGACCACGCCGTCGGCATGGCTTTGCAGGTTGGTGAGTGGCGCGAGCCAGATGCGGTTGGGGGCCGTCGCCCCGTTGCGGAAGCGGAGCGGCGCGAGCAGGGGCGAGGTCATGGCTGTTCCTGAAGCGGAGTGCGTGGATGGCAGGGGATCGCAGCGGTGAGCACTTCGGGCTGTTCGGAGAGCTGGCACTGGTCAATCATCAGACACCTGTCTGGCTTGAGACGAGCGCTCCTCTGCCGAGCCAGTACGACCAACGCAAGAGCGGGCTGTCAGACCGTGCGCGAGAAGCGATGCGTCGAAGCTTCGCTCCCCCGCAGGTGGGTGTCGAAGAGCATGGCCATGTTGCGGGCCAGGAACTGCCCCTTCTCGGAGAGTTCGAGCCGCTCGCCATCCCACCCGGCAAAGCCGCCCTCCACAAAGCCCTCCATCGCCAGCAGCTCCCGCGCGAAGGCAACCTCGAAGGCCGGCCCGCCGAACTGCTCCCGATAGCTGTCGGCCGAGACGCGGAAGTTGCACATCAGCTCCCGAATCACCCAGCGGCGCCGGTCGTCGTCGTCGGAGAGCGCAACGCCCTTCTCCACCGGCAGCCGACCTGCGTCGAGGGCGGCGCCATAGGCGCTCAGCTTCTTGGTGTTCTGCACATAGACATCAGGAAACTCCGAGATCGCCGAGACGCCGAAGGCGAGCAGCTGCGGCGCGCGGCGGACCGTGTAGCCCATGAAGTTGCGGCTCAACCGGCCATCGCGTTGCGCCACGATGAGTTCATCGTTGGGGAGCGCGAAGTGGTCGATGCCGATGGCAGCGTAACCGGCCGCGAAGAGCTGCTCCCGCGCCAGTTCGAGCAGGGCCAGCCGCGCCTCCGACGAGGGCATCTCCTCCACCGGCATCTGGAGCTGCTGTTTGCGCAGCCAAGGCAGGTAGGCGAACCCGTAGATGGCGAGCCGCTCCGGCCGGATGCGGATCACCTCCTCCAACGTCGCAGCAAACGACGCCAGCGTCTGACGCGGCAGCCCGTAGATGAGGTCGATGTTAACCGAGGCGCCTGCCACGCTCCGGCAGGCGCGCACAACCGTCTCG
>CAIQPA010000376.1 GCA_903873545.1 uncultured delta proteobacterium | reverse complement strand
CTGCCGCGGAGGGCGTGGAGGCACTCGGGCTGCTCAAGCGGGCGGTGCTCGACGGCAGCGTCGCGCTCACGGCGGGCGGCGCTCCGCTGACCATTCGCGGCTTTGTGGGCGGAGAGCGCCCCGCACAGGTATGAGGCGGCTCGCGGCAGCGGGGCTGCTCTTGCTCACCGCCTGCGGTGCGCCGGAGAAGGTACGCCCTGTCTTCACCCACTTCGATGCACCGCTCGCTGCCTATCTCTGCGGCGGCTGGCAGGTGACCTCCCCGGCAGGCCGCGGGCGCGGCGTGCTGACCTTCACGGGCGACGAGGTGACCGCCTGGAACGACGACGGCGAGCAGCGGAGCGGCTTCTGGAAGAGCGTCGCAACTGGCGACCCCGTCAACAATGGCTGGCACCCGCTCACCTTTGTCTGGGGGCGGAGCGAGCGCAACGGGCTGCCCGTGGTCTGGTCGCCTCCGACGGAGCTGCAGACCGAGGTGGCGCTGCGCGAGCGCGACCGCATGGTGCTGCTCGATACGGCGGGCTGGTCCACCCTGCGCCGCGTCGCCGCCTGCGAGAGCAAAGAGGGCCTGCCTGCGAACTGGAACGAGCTTGCCCCGCCGCGCGCCGTGAACCCATGAAGCAGGTCGTGCTTGCCTCCACCTCGCCCTACCGCAAGGCGCTGATGCTCCGGCTCGGCCTCCCCTTTGTGACGGCCCGACCCGAGGTGGATGAAGAGGCCTACAAGGCCCGCATCGCCGACCCTGTCGCCCTGGTGCAGGCGCTGTCGCGGGCCAAGGCCGAGGCGGTGGCGGCGGCCTATCCCGGCGCGGTGGTCATCGGCTCGGACCAGGTGGCCGAGATCGAGGGCGAGGTGCTGGGCAAGCCCCACACCGAGGAGCGGGCGGTGGCACAGCTCATGCGCTTCTCCGGTCGCACCCACAGGCTGGTCACAGGGCTGGCGGTATGGGACGGTTCGGCGGGCCGCTGGCACGAGCATGTGAACGAGACACGGCTCGTTGCCCGCAGCTACGACGAGGCCTTTGCGAGGCGATATGTGGAGCGGGAGCGGCCGCTCGATTGCGCGGGGAGCTACATGTTTGAGCGGGCCGGCATCACCCTGTTTGAGCGGGTGGAGACAGACGACCCGACCGCCATCGAGGGGCTTCCGCTCACGGCTGTCGTTCGGGCACTGCTGGCCTGCGACTGTGCGCTTCTGTGCGACGATTTGCCACAGACGGTTTCTTTGACCACCTGATCGCTGCGCCCTAGCTCGGCCGCGCTCGGAGCAGGTTGCTCCGTCGGTGTGAGGTCGATGATGCGGAGCCTGTTGGTGTTGGTCGTTGCGGGGATTGGTCTGGTTGCCGGTGCGGAGGCCGCCAGCGCGCAGTCCTGCCACGAGCCGGTACGGCCCGGCGATGCGGGCTGGACGGCCGGTGCCCGGCTTGGCCTCGGCGCCGCCGACAACGAGCATGATGCCGGCAGCTGGCAGAGCCTCACCGTTGAGACCGACTGGCGCGCAGGTCGCTGGGCGCTCCGGCTGCAGCAGCCGCTGCTCCACCTCGATCGAAGCGGCTACAGCGACCTGGGGCTTGGCGACGCGGTGGTCGGCTCCTCCTTCCTGCTTCATCGAAACGAAGCGGCCACGGAGGCCAGCTTTGCGACGCTCAACGCGACCATCCCGCTTGGCGACGAGCAGGCGGAGCTCGGCATGGGCCATGCGATGGTGATGGCCGGCGTGGCGCATGAGCACAGCTTCGGCCGGGTTGCGCTGACGGGCGAGCTGGGTGTGGCCACGACGGTTCACCTCCATCACGACGAGGAGGAGAGCGCGCCGGTGGCCAAGCATGCGGAGACGGTGTCGACCCATGCCCACGCGGGTGGCTTCGCGCCGCTCGTCGCGCCGATGAACGAGCAGGAGGTCTGGTTCGCGGCGCGTGTCGCAACTGCGTTCGGTGCTACGGTTGACGGGTCGCTCTTCGCGGGTGGCGCGGTGCCCTTTGGTGACGCGGCGGGCACGGCCCGGTTGGAGGTCGGACCGAACCTGTCGTGGGACAGCGGCAGCGCCACCTACTGGCTGGCCGGCGCGCTGCCGGTGGTGGGCGAGGTGATGGACTGGCGGGCCGAGCTGGGGTTCCGCTGGGCCTTTGGGGGCGGGGAGCCATCGAGCCGCTGCCGCTGCAACGAAGCCCCGTAACGGCCGCCGCCGCGCGAGGCCGCAGGTTGTCGCAACGCGTCAGGTGTGCGCCATGCAGCCCGCGCGCGGGTTCCTTGCTTGCGATCTGCACGCCCCGTAGAAGCCGCCGCCATGGCAGGTCGCAAACCAAACAAGCCGCAGCGCAAAGCGGAAACGAGGGCGAACATGAGCGAGCACCCGAGCAGCAACAAACTGAACTTTTTTGAGGTCCACCTCGACCAGCTCCGCGCAGCGCTGGAGGTGGTCCCGCCGACCGAGAGCGTGCGCCTCATCCTGAGCGAGCCGAAGAACGAGGTCATCGTCCACTTCCCCGTCCGCATGGACGACGGCTCGGTCAAGCTCTTCACCGGCTACCGCATCCAGCACAACAACATCCTCGGGCCCTACAAGGGCGGCATCCGTTACAGCGACCATGTGACGCTGCCGGAGGTGAAGGCGCTCGCTGCGCTCATGACCTACAAGTGCGCACTGCTCGACATCCCCTTCGGCGGCGCCAAGGGCGGCGTCCGGATCAACCCCAAGAACTACTCGCAGACGGAGCTCGAGCGGGTCACCCGCCGCTTCACCCACGACCTGGGCTCCAATATCGGCCCCGAGTACGACATCCCCGCCCCCGACATGGGCACCAACGCCCAGACCATGGTCTGGATGATGGACACCTACATGAACGGCGCGGGCGCCCAGAACAAGAACGCCGTGCGCGGCGTCGTCACCGGAAAGACGCTCGGTGCGGGCGGCTCGGTGGGCCGCGACAAGGCGACCGGTCAGGGCGTGGTCTATGCCATCGACGAGTGGGCCGAAGAGAAGAACTTCTCGCTCGACGGCGCCCGCTTCACGGTGCAGGGCTACGGCAATGTTGGCTCGCATGCTGCCATGCTGCTGGCCCAGGCCGGCGCACTCTGCGTTGCGGTCTGCGACCACTCCGGCGCCATCAGCGACCCGACCGGTCTCGACACCGTCGCGCTCGCCGCCCACGTCAAGAAGGCGGGCGGCGTCGCCGGTTACGACGAGGGCGTCTCGATCACGCGCGACGAGTTCTTCGGCACCAAGTGCGACATCCTCATCCCCGCCGCGATGGAGTTCCAGATCGACGAGCATGAGGCCAAGCTGATCAACGCTCGCCTCGTCGTCGAGGGCGCCAACGGCCCCACAACCCCCCGCGGCGAAGAGGTGCTTCTCGCCAAGGGCGTCGACATCATCCCCGACATCCTCGCCAACGCCGGCGGCGTCTGCGTCTCCTACTACGAGTGGATTCAGAACAAGCGGTCGGAGAGCTGGAACCTCCGCGAGGTCGACTCCAAGCTCAAGGAGCGGCTCCGCAGCGCCTACGAGCGGGTGCGCGAGTTCTCCGAGGAGCACAAGGTCTCGCGCCGCACGGCCGCCCTCGCCGTCGCAGTGCAGCGTGTGAGCGACTCCTACCGCGAGCGCGGCATCTTCCCCTGATCGGGGCTACTCGAGCCCGTCGAAGAGCATGAGCGGCCGCGGCCGCGCCGGG
>CAIQPA010000375.1 GCA_903873545.1 uncultured delta proteobacterium | reverse complement strand
GTGGTGCAGATGGCGCAGAGCGCCGGGGCTGCGGCGACGCTGGAGCAGGCGCTGGCGGCCTCTCAGTTTGAGGAGGCGTTGGCGGAGAAGGAGGATGGGGAGGAGCGGTGCCGCAACCTGGACGACCTCCGAGCGATGCTGCGGGAGCACGACGCGCTGCCTGAGAGCGGAGGGATCGCCGGGTTCCTCGAGCGGACGGTGCTGCGACAGGCATCGGACGGGCTCAGCAGCGACGACAAGGTGGTTCTGACCACAGTGCATGCTGCGAAGGGGCTGGAGTTCATGGGCGTGGTGGTGGCCGGCCTAGAGGAGGGGCTGTTTCCCATGCGTCGTCGCGACGCGGCGGAGGCGGGCGCCGACGATGAGGAGCGGCGTCTCTTCTATGTGGCCGTGACCCGAGCGCAGGACGAGCTGGTGCTTATGGCGGCGATGCGGCGGCGGTTGCATGGGCAGACGCGTGAGACCAACGCATCGCCCTTCCTCATCGAGGTGTCGGAGCAGCTGTCGTGGCTCGAGGGTAGCGCGTCGCGGTCGCTGCCGTGGCGTGGGCGCGATCCGATTGGGCCGCCGCTCGATCGCCGCTCGAGTTACGATTTTGATCAGCGAAGCGGGGATGACTGGGCAGAGCCCTCACACGGCATCGGTCGGAAGGTACCCGAGGAGGGCATCATCTTTGACGATGACTACGTGGCAAATGCGCCCGTTACCAAGGTGACAGCCGTGGCAGCGCAGCGGGTGAGGCATGCGCTGTTCGGCGACGGCACGGTGGTGCAGAGCGAGCAGTCTGCGGGCAAGACGCGGCAGACAGTGGAGTTCGACTCGGGCGAGCGGCGGACGGTTCTTGCGAACTACCTGCAGCCAATCCGAGGCGGCCGCTGAAACTAGGCGCGGTTCTTGAAGAACTCGGCGTTGCTCGCCGCGAAGTTGCTCCACTTGGCGGGGAGCTCCTCGTCCTCGAAGATGGCGTCGACGGGGCACTCGGGCTCGCAGGCGCCGCAGGAGATGCACTCGTTGGGGTCGATGTAGAGCTGGAGCTTGAGCTCGCCGCCGGAGGCCTTCGATGCGCGGAGCTGATCGAGCGGGATGGGCCCGTGGATGCAGTCGACCGGACAGACATCAACGCAGGCGGTGTCACAGGTACCGTGGCAGGGTTCGGCGATTACGTAGATCATCCCATACTCTTCGCAAATGGGGGTGGCAGACCGCCCCGAGTGAGGGCTAGACTGTAACCGAAACCGCTGCCTTCTTGCAACGGTTCGTATTGGGATAGCTGCTACCGAATGGGCGGAAGCGCGAGCGTTGCGGAGTTGGAAGATGGCTGAGGTTTTGCCCCTGCGAGGCGTTCGGTATGACACAACGGTGAGCGGCCCGCTGGAGCAGCTTGTCAGCCCTCCCTACGACGTGATTGATGGCGCGATGCGCGCCACGCTGGCGGCGCGGAGCCCCTACTCGTTCGTGGAGCTCGACCTTCCCGAGAGCGGCAGCGAAGACCGGTATGCGCATGCGGCAGCGCTCTACCGCTCCTGGCTGGCCACGGGCGTGATGAAGCAGGATGAGGCTCCCTCGTTCTACATCTACTGGCAGCGCTTTGCCGGTCCCGACGGGCGCGAGGTGCTGCGAAAGGGCTTTCTCGGCCTCACCCGCCTTCACGAGTACGCCGACAAGGTTGTGCTCCCGCATGAGCGGACGCTGTCGGGACCCAAGGCCGACCGGCTTGCCCTGATGGTGGCGACCCAGGCGCAGCTGTCGCAGATCTTTCTGCTGTACAGCGACCCTGCGGGCGTGGTGGATGGGGCGCTAGCAGCGGCCACGGCGGCAGCGCCGCTGCTCGACACGCGAACCGATGATGGCGTGCACCATCAGGTCTGGGCGTTGAGCGATCGTGCGGCCATCGCGACGGTGCAGGCGCGTGTCTCGGGCGAGCGACTTCTGATTGCTGACGGGCACCACCGCTACGAGACTGCGCTGGGCTACGCACGCGACCAAGGAGCGCTGGGCACGGATGCGCCGGCCGCCTTCACGCTGGCCTTCTTCGCCAACGCCGACGACCCCGGCCTGGTTGTGCTGCCGACCCATCGCGGGCTCCACGATGTTGCTGGGTTTGATGCTGCGGCGTGGCTGGCGCGCACGGCGGAGCTTTTCGATCTGTCCGCAATCGATGCGACAATGGCGCCCTCCGCATGGCTTGCAGCGCTGCGGCGTGCGGGCGAGAGCGGGCCATCGTTCGTGTTGGCGACTGCGCCGCAGGGCGAGCTGGCGCTGACGCTTGCAACGCTGAACCCTGCTCGCGCCGCCGAGGAGCGGGCGACGATGCAGGGCGTGGCGGAGATGGCGGAGCTCGATGTAGCGATTCTGCACGAGCTGCTGCTGGAGCGTCGCGCTGGCATTTCGCGTGAGGCGCAGGCGGCCAAGACCAACATCTTCTACTACAAAGAGGCGGGTGAGGCGCTGGCAGATCTCGCTGCCGGCCGGACCCAGGCTGCCATCTTCATGAACGGCACGCCGGTGGCGAAGGTGCGGGCAATCTGCGAGGCGGGCGACTTCATGCCGCAGAAGTCGACCTTCTTCTTCCCC
>CAIQPA010000374.1 GCA_903873545.1 uncultured delta proteobacterium | reverse complement strand
GACGGCCTTGTTCACGACCGCGAATCCGGAGCCGCCCGTGGAGCTGGGATTGGGCGCCATGTCGTGGAGGTAGAGGCGGTCGGCGGTGAGCGTGGTGCCGTCGTCGGCGACAAGGAGGCCGACCAGGTCGGCGCCCGAGAGGTCGAGCTCGGAGAGGGTGACCTGCGCGCCGGCTGTGAACTCGATGCCGCGGCCAGCGAAGCCGTCGCTCGCGCGGGGACGGACGCCGGCAACGCGGATGCGGCGGAGTTCGACGGCCTGCGGGGCGTTGCCGACGATGGCGTGCTGGCGGGTGTCGCGCAGCTCGAGGTCGGAGAGGAGGTGTGGCTGCTGGAGGGTGCCGCGGATCCAGATACCGGGCCGCTCGCCCGTGATGGAGAGGTTGGCGAGTGCGGCGGGGGCCCCGGAGGAGAGGTCGACGACGCCGGCGTTGTCGGAGGGCTGGTCGGCGGAGAGGGTGGTACCGCTCACACAGGCGCCGACGAGGGCGACGCTGCGGTCGAGCCGGACCGGCGTGTTGTAGGTGCCGAGCGCGAGCGCGACGAGCCCCGTTTGGGCGGCGCGGATGGCTGCCGCGCCGAGCGGACGGGGGCTCTGGCGGGTGCCGGTGCCGTCTGCGGCGCCATCTGAGGCGACGTAGACGATGGGGCCGGTGAAGGTCGGCGCGAGAGCGCGGAGGGTGGCTTCGGCGGGCCACCGATCTGCTTCGCTGGGGCAGGCGGTGCCGAGCGGCTGGCAGGTTGTGGAGCCGAGGCGGGCGAAGGTGCCGGCAGGGCAGTCGGCGGGGAGCGGTGGCGGCTCGCAGCGGTTGAACTGGGGCAGCCCATCGGGCGGGTTTTCGGCGCCGGAGCCGTCAGTCAGGGCCGGCACCGCGGACCAACCCTCAGGGCAGTCCCAGTCGGGGAGGTGGGGCTGGCAGGTGCCGGTGGCCGGCGCGAAGCCGGAGCCTTCAAAGATGCGGCCGCTCGGGCAGTCGCTGGGGCTGCTGCCGCGGGGCTGTTCGGGGCAGAGGCCGGAGCGGCTGGCGACCCAGCAGGTGGCGCCTCCGGAGCCTTCGCCGGAGCCGCTGCCTGTGCCGCTTCCAGCCTCGTCGATGAGGGCCTGTTCGGGGCTGTCGCAGCCTGAACAAAGGAGCGCCACAATCAGCGCGCAGATGGTGCTCAGCCTGCTGCGGTTTCCGCGCCTCATTCCGTTCTCCCGTCGGCCTCGTAGGGGTTCAAGCGGGGAGCGGTTTGCCGCGGCGGCGGCGGGGCTGTCAAGCCTCAGGTGGCGGGGGCGTTTGACGTCATGGAGAGGCTCCCGGGTCGCCGCCCTCGGGGACAGGCAGATCGAGGAAGAGGAGGTCTTGGGCGTTATCGACGAAGCGTTCGTTGCGGAGGGCGGCGCTCAGCCGGTCCCCGACGAGGCCGGCGACCTGGAGGTTGGCGCCCACCTGGTTGCGGGCGATGAGGGCGCCATCGATGTCGAAGGAGGTGAGATCGCTCACCGCCTGAAGACCGCAGAGGGCGTTGTCTTGGAGCGTGAGGTTGGTGGCCGTGGTCTGCGAGCCTCGGTAGAGGACGAGGCCGCTGCCGAATCTACCATCCCGCGCTGAGGGGAGGGTGCGTTCGATGGTGACGGCACTCAGGTCGGCCACGGTCCCCTCGGACTGGATGAGGAGTCCGTGGGCCCGATTGCTGCGGAAGAGGGTCTCGCTGAGCGAGAGAGCGACGCCCTGCTGCGCGGTCATGCCCACGCCGTAGCCGCGGTCGGCAGCGTTGGAAGCGGTCTCCTGAACACGCAGCCGGCTTCCGGTAAAGCGGGTGCCGGCGCCATCAGCAAAGAGGCCCAGGTCGTGGTTTCGCCAGACGAGCGCATCTGTGACCGTGAGTTGCGCGCCCTCCTGCACATTGATGCCGCGCCCGAATTGGCTGTCCGACGTGCGGGGGAGGGTGCGGGCAATCACGGCGCGGGCAAGGTCGAGCCGGGTGCCAGCGCCTGCGACGAAGAGACCCATGTCGGTGTTGTCTGTGATCCAGAGGTCGGTCAGGTCGGCGGTGGCGCCACCCTGAAAGGCGAGGCCGCGCCCCCCCAGCCCGTTTGCTTCGAGGGCACCCGTGCCAACCACAAGCAGGCGGTTGCCGGTGACGGTGGTCCCGGCTGCGTCTGCGACGATGCCATGCTCAAGGTTGGAGCGGATGGCGAGATCGCGGAAGGTCAGATGCGAACCAAACAGCACCGCGAGCCCCGCGCCGAGGAGTCCGTTGCTGAGCGAAGCGCGGGTGGATTCGATGGTGGTCGTGTCGAGGTCGAGGGTTGCCTGCTCGCCAGCGGCGATCCCGTACTCTCGGTTTCGCAGCAGGAGCGACTGAGCGAGCGTGGCGCTGCCGCCGAACTGAACGGATACCCCTCTGCCGTAGTTGCGTGTGACGGGGCTGGCTTGGGTATCGGCAACGAGGAGCTCTGAGGCCGTGACGGAGCTGCCCGCGCCATCTACCGAGATCCCAAACTCGTGGGCTTGGAGGATCGTCGCCTTCTCGAGATTGGCCGATCCGCCGGCCTCGATGCTGAGCCCCCATCCCATCGTGCCATCGCCGGGCCGCGGCGCGACGCGCTCGACTGCGAGCTGGTGCGCATCGAGCTGGCTGCCGGCGCCGGCGACGCGGATGCCCCGTTCGGAGCAGTCGCGCATGAGCACCGTGTCGAGCGTGGCTATGGCTCCCAGCTCCACGCCGAGACCCCACCCCGTGGGGGGCTGCGTGGTTGAGATCGCGATGCGGGCGACGAGGATTCTGGCTCCGTCGAAGGTTGCGCCCCGAGTGAACAAGAGCGCGGCGTCGTTGACACGCCGGACCAGCGCATCGCGCAGGGTAAGTGAGGCGCCGACTTCGGCGATGACCCCCATCGACCGACCCGAGCCGGTAGCCGAGGGCTGGGTATCTTCGACCAGCAGATCTTCGATGGTGAGCTGGGTGCCAGCATCGGCCATCACAACTGCGATTTCCATCGCGCGACGGATGACGGCAGCCGTGATCGTGAGCTGGCTGCCGGCGTTCACCTGCAGCGCGCGGCCACGCTTTCGGTCGGAGGGTGTGGCCTGCATGTCGGTCGCGAGGAGGTCGCGGAGCTCGGCGCGGGTGCCCTCTGTGACGAAGAGGCCGCGGCCCTGCAGGGCGTGGAGGCGGAGCGCGTGGAGGCTGTGGAGGGCCTCGGTGATGCCAGAGAGCGGAGCGCCGACGACCATGCCCACGCGCTCGCCCTCAAGCCGGATCTGGGCGACCGTGACGGATGCCTCCGAGCGGATCTCGACGATCGCGGTGGCCTCGCTCGGCGTGGGTGCGTGGAGCAGGGTGGCGGAGGCGCAGGCGCCGACCAGTGCGACCGCTCGGTCGAGCAGCAGTGCTGTCTCGTAACGGCCGACGGCGGCGGCGATGATGCCGCCCTCCGCGCGGACGACCAGCGCATCGTCGAGCAGGCAGGGCTCCGCGCGGGTGCAGGGGGCCGCTGCGAGGCCGTCGGGAGCCGCGTAGAAGATGGGGCCTGCCAGACCGGGTGCTTCGTTGCGAATGGTGGCATCGTCGTGCCAGCGGTCGGCGAGCGAGGGGCAGCTGGCGCCGAACGGAGCACAGGCCGGGCGGAGCGGCGAGGCGACCTCTTCGGGGCCGCAGTCGTCGGCCACGGCGGGGGGCTCGCAGCGGTCGAAGTCGTCGATGTCGGCCGGCGCGCCGCTACCCATCACGGGGACCGCCGACCAGCCTGCGGGGCAGTCCCAATCTCGCAGCGCAGGCAGGCAGACGCCGGAGGTGCCGGGGAGGTCGCTCGGGCGGGCGATGCGACCGCTCGCGCAGTCTGCGGCGACGCTACCGCGCGGCTCGTCGGGGCAGAGGCCGCTGCCCTCTTCGAACCAGCAGGTGGGTGATGCTGAGCCCTCTGCGCCGCTGCCCTCTGCGCCGCTGCCCTCTGCGCCGCTGCCCGCCGCACCTGAGCCCTGGCCCGAACCGGCGCCAGCCTGCGGCCCGCTCCCGCCCTCATCGCAGCCCATCGAGAAAAACAGTGCGAGCGAAAAGGCTGTCTGAAAAATCCTCTGACGGCCCATGCGTCCCCCCTGCAGCCCGATGTCTGCTCTGGGCCACAGTGGGCTCGAGATCTCAAGCAATTTGAGGCAGCCGGAGCGATTTTGTGGCGCTTCCGACGTATCGCGTTACCATGCGCGCAAGCCGACGGCGGGGTGTCTGATGATGCAAAGCCCGCCGCAGGTCGCACAGATGGGAGGGACGATGGGTCAGCGATGTGGTGCAGTGAACAACCGGCGACCTGAGCTAAAGCATGGCTCGAGCGGGGCGCTCGCGCGCCTGACGGCGCAGCTTTCACTGGCCTTGGTGATTTCCGGCACGCTCGGCGGTTGCTCTGGCGACGCACGCTCGGAGACGCCTGCGCCGGTTGCGGCCATCGAGGCCAACGACGGCTCTGCGGCGCCCGTTGCGCCGCCGGTCGCTCCGCCCGCTGCACCTGCGCCCGTCTGGACGGAGTCGGGGCCGCTGACGCCCGCGGCGAGGGAGATCCTCGGCTCCATCGTCGCCGATCCGGCGCCGCCGGCGCTCGTGCTTGGCTCCCACTACTGGGTCTCCAACGAGTCGGCCCACGATGTCTGGCGCGAGACCATCGGCAAGCTCGGCGGCGCACTCGCCGGCGTGGGCACAGACCAGCTCTACCTGCTCGCAGGCTGGCAGGAGCCGTCGCTGCTGCTCGCGCTCGACTTCGATGCCGAGGTGGTGCGGGTGCATGAGCTCTACGGTATCGCCTTTGCGAAGGCCGAGACGCCGGAGGCCTTCCTCCAGCTCTGGCGCGATGTGGCGCGAGATGCTGGGGCGTGGGACGAACTGCTCGCCGCGGGCAGTGCGGACGAGGCGGAGCGGAAGCGGCAGCTCCGCACACTCAAGCTCGCGGGCGATAGCATCTCGGCTCGGCTGGGCCAGGTGAAGCGCCGGTATGCGGGCCTCGGCATCCCCTGCTTCCTGACCGACGCGGCGCAGTATGCGAAGGTTCGGACGCTCTGGCAGGAGGGCCGCGTCGTCGCATTGCGCGGAGACCTCACAGCAACCTCCACCATGCTCACCGCCGCAGAAGCCATGCGGAAGCTGGGCGTGCCGCTCCGCACCCTCTACCTCTCCAACGCGGAGAAGTACTTCGACTACGGCCCGAACTTCCGCGCCAACATCATCGCCCAGCCCTTCGATGAGAAGTCGCTCATCCTGCGCACCCGCCACTCGCCGCGAATGGGCGCTGTGGAGGGCGATGTCTATCACTACAACACCCAGACGGGCGCCAACTTCGTCGCTTGGATGAGGGATTCGGCCATCCAGACCTCCTTAGCGCTCCTCAAGCGGCGGGTAGAAGAGAAGCCGCCCGGCAAGAGCCGTATCGATGCACTGCCCACAGCGCCCGCCTCCCCTGCAACACCGACCAAACCATGACCCAGCGCCCGCTTCGAATGACCGCACGCACCATCGTCCCTTCGTGCGCCGCCTGGGGGACACTGCTGCTCACGCTCGCGGCAGGCTGCGCGTCGAGCGTCGGAGAGACACCGCCGTCGACCGTTGCAACAGCGCCCGCGGTGACGCAGCCGCCGGTTGCGGCAGGTGCAGGCTCGGGAGCCTCCGTTGCGCCACCCGCTGAGAAAACGTTGGAGGGACCGCCAGGCGTTGCGGCGCCCGCGGTGGTCGACTGTGGCACGACGCCTGCAGACATGGCCTGCGTGCCCGGAGGTTGGCACCCGCGCGGCGTCGATGAGGACCGCGACGGCTGCAAACAGGCAGACGAGCCGAGGTCGGGGCCAGCCTCGATGCCCAAGGCGCTGGTCTGGAATCAGACCTTCTGGATGGACAAGTATGAGGTGACCATCGGCGACTACGGCCAGTGCATGCGCGCGGGCAAATGCCCCAAGGCAGCCCCGCTCTATCAGGACTTCAGTGACCCCAAGCAGCCCATGACCGGCGGCAACTGGTACGACGCTGCGGCCTACTGCTCATGGCGCGGCAAGCGGCTGCCGACCGAAGCGGAGTTCGAGCTGGCGGCGCGCGGGCCGGAGGGTGAGAAGACGCCCTTTGGAAACGAGCTGGTGAGTTGTGAGAACGCCGTCATCATGGACGAGCGCGGACGCAGCTGTGGCATCACCAAGCGCGGGTCGCAGCCCGAGAAGGGGAAGGTGCTTCCGGTCGGCTCACGCGCGGCGGGCCGCTACGGCATCTTCGACCTCGTCGGAAACGCGGAGGAGTGGGTCGCCGACTGGTGGAGCCCCTCGTGGGAGTCGTGTGGCGAGGCCTGTCTGGGCATCAATCCCACGGGGCCCTGCGGCGGCGGTGCGGCGCCCTGCAAGGGTCACTCGAACAAGACGGTCCGCGGAGGGTCGTGGTACTGGGGACCGGAGTGCGCAACCGGCATCCGGCGGCGGCGTCATGTGGCCTCCAACAGCCCTCCGCATCACTTTGGCTTCCGCTGCGCGGCAGACCAGGGCAGCGCAGTGCGGCTGCCGAACGGCGAGACGAACTAGGCCTTCGACGCGGCGCGTGCGCGGAGGCGCTCGAGCAGGGCGTGGCCGCCCCAGGCGCCGGCAAAGAGCAGCAGCCCGAGCATGGGCAGCAGCCGCTGCGCCAGGCCAGCCTCGGTGTTGGTGGTAGACTGGTAGAGCGAGCTAACGACCACGATGAGGCTTGTCGCGAGATAGGCGATCGGCAGCCAGGGGAAGCCGATGAGGACCAGGCCGGTGCGGTCCTGTTCGGGCCTGCGCAGGAGGCGGAAGAGGCCGATGACGGAGAGCGAGCCGAGGAGCATCATCGCCAGGCTGGTGAGGGCGACAAGGTCTGCGAAGCGGCCCGAAAGAACGAGGATGGAGGCTGCAAAGAACTGCACCACCAGGGCGCGGACGGGGGTTCCGAGCTTGGGGTCGAACTTCGCCAGCCAGCGTGGGGCGAGGCCGTCTGCGGCTGCTGCGGCGGCGACGCGGGCGCCGGCGAGGACGCAGCCGTTCAAGGAGCCTATCAGGGCGGTGGCGATGAGGGCTGCCATGAGCATCCGAGAGCCGTCGCCAAAGAGGGCGGCCGAGACGGCGGTGCCGGCCTCAGAGGTGGAGCGGAGCCCGTCGATGCCGAGCACCGAGACGAAGCCGGCACACATGAGGAGGTAGAGCAGCGTGATGACGAGGGTGCCGACGATGAGGCTGAAGGGGATGTTCCGCTTGGGGTCCTTGATCTCGCCGCCGACGTAGGCCACGGCGTTCCAGCCGGAGTAGGCGAAGTAGACCGCAGAGGCGGCCTGCACATAGCCGGCCATGGAGTCGGAGCGGGTGAGATGGACGGGCGAGACGGGCGCAGACAAGAGGTCGCCCGAGAAGACCGCGTAGAGCGCGCCGAGGAAGAGGAAGGCGAAGGGGACGACGGTGAGGAGCACCTGCACGCGGGAGGAGAGGGTGGTTCCGACGGCGTTGATGATGGTGAGCGCGCCGATGAGGCTGATGGCGCCGAGCGACCTCCAGGAGGGCGACCAGGCGAGGTGGGCGAAGATGGGTTCGGACGAGATG